>NZ_JAZGJP010000013.1:0-57935 GCF_036408795.1 Olsenella kribbiana | reverse complement strand
CACGGAATCTGCACACCGTTCCGGCAGGAAGGAGGCCGTGCACAGGCAGCTGCATCCGTTCGGCTAGCTGCAGGAATCCTGACCTGCCCCCGGAGTGTACGGATGACAGGTGAAATCAACCCGCCTCTGCGGAAGCGTCGGGGCGGGTGACGGAGAGCACGGCCTTCACGTCGTCTGCCAGGGGACGGAGACGTGCCGAGCCCTCGTCGGCGAGCTCGGTCCCCCGGCCATGCGCTTGTGGAGGAGCAGGAGCGTCGCTATCTGTTGGAGTCGCGGGTTTCTCATGCGCGAGGAGCGTGACCGCTTCGAAAACCCCGCCTCGCGGAGAGCGGCCGTGAGCTCGCTTGGCGCCGGCCTCGCAACGTGGCCGTTGGTTCCGAGCCCGTTGATGATGGCGGCCGAGTGGGCACAGGCGTTGCGGACATCCCTGGCCTTTTTGAGCATGTAGTGCTCGTCGAGCATCGCCGCGTCGTCCCAGCGGCTTGCGCAGTAGCGGTACACGTCCGCGACAGTGCCGAAGGAGGAGAGCTCGAGCAGCACCCATATCGGCATCTCCCCGGCATAGTGCCTCTGGAGGTCGCCTGAGTACTCGTCGCGCCGGAGCCTCGATATCTCTGCCTCCCTCCGGGAACGCTCGGAGGGGGAGAGCGCCGCCATGTAGTCGCGCACGATGGAGTGGCCATCTTCGGAAGGCCGCCTCGCCACCTCGTCGAGCACCCGCGCCTTCGCGAGGTGCTCCGCGTCGAGCGCGAGCGGAAGGAGTGCCGCCCTGAGCTCTCGGTCGAGCCGCTCCAGGTCTACCAGGTCGCAGAAGTCGAGGTTCGCGTACTCGCCGTCGTGCGCCCCTCCGACGCGCCTGGGAAAGAGCGTCCGGTACGCGTACGCTGAAAAGAGGTACGACTCCCGCGAGAGGTAGCGCATGGCGTCTGCCTCGTCCATCCGCTCGAACGTGACCCCCTTGCCCCTGAGGAAGGCTATCTGCCCCTCGGGGTCGAGCTTCGGCTTCCCGTCCTTGTTCTGTTGGCCCATTTCCAAACCCGCCCATCTGGTCGTCCTGCGGCTGGCGATGCCTGATTCTGCGGCCTACGAGAGTCCCGCGGACATGATCCTGCCCATGAGGTCCATGCTCACCTTCTTGCTGTCGGCGAGTGCATCCGCGTAGACGTTGAGGGTCATCGCGGCGTTGGAGTGGCCGAGGATGGCGCTCACGGTCTTCACGTCCACGCCCGACGGGACTGCGAACCGCCCCCATCCGCACCAACGCACATTCGCCAGTCCCGTCACCGCGAGGCGCCGGAATCTCACCGCCGGCATGTTCGAGTGCGTCGTCCACGAGCGCAGACGGCTGAGCGCCTCCACCGCCGACGGAATCATCCCGCTTGCGGGGTCGGATGGGCAGTCTTTGCTACCCACCAGAAGCTTCAGAGAGCCCTTTTTCTGTGCACGGTTAAGGCAGCGGCACGGCAGAATGGATAGCGCAGACGGCTCCCGTGGCAGCGGGAATTTGACCGCTCCTTTGACTGCTGTAAGGTTTGGAGAGTGGCCGCTATCCGCTCAGGCAAAGGACGGCTCTTTTCCGCTTCGTCCGGTGTGGCAGCCCACCCAGAGTCCGATTGTCATTGCTGCGAACAGGACGGACGCGAAACCGAAAAGCTCCTCGTAGGCAGCCATATGTCGCCCCACTCTCGCGATTGGAGCGACACGAGTGCCCTTGCACTGCATATACAGCTTTTGAAGAACAATTGTTCTAAGAACAATTGTACGTCTTGCAGAGATGCCTGTGCAAGAGTGCAGGGACATTTCTGGATCTGGGGCTCTGCCTGCCCGGCTTTCTGTCAGACGGGTGCGCGCGTATACTGGACTGAGCACATACCCTCCCTCCAGGAGACCAGATGGAATCGCTCTACAGAAAATACCGGCCCCTGACCTTCCAGGATGTCGTCGGACAGAAGCATGTGGTATCGACGCTCGAGCACGCCGTGCTCGAAGGCAGGGTCTCTCATGCCTATCTCTTCTGCGGCCCCAGAGGCACCGGCAAGACGACGATGGCAAGGATCTTGGCCAAGGCCCTCATGTGCGAGAAGGGGCCAGGCCAGCTACCCGATGGCACATGCGAGCAGTGCCGCCTCATCGCGGCAGGGGAGCACCCGGATGTCTATGAGCTCGATGCGGCAAGCCGCACGGGCGTGGACAACGTGCGCGAGGAGATCATCAACCGTGTGAGCTTCGCGCCTTCCATGGGCTCCTACAAGGTCTACATCATCGACGAGGTCCACATGCTCACGACGGCAGCCTTCAATGCGCTGCTGAAGACGCTCGAAGAGCCGCCTGAGCATGTCGTATTCATCCTCTGCACGACCGACCCCCAGAAGATTCCGCAGACGATCCTCTCGCGTGTCCAGCGCTTCGACTTCCACGCTATCTCTGCAGACGACATCAAGGCGCATCTGGCCGATGTCTGTGCGAAGGAGGGCTTCGAGGCAGAAGATGAGGGCCTGGCCCTCATCGCCGCCCATGCCAGAGGCGGCATGAGAGACGCTCTGGGAACCCTGGAGCAGATTGCCGTCTTTTCGGACAACAGGATCACGCTCCAGGCGGTCAGAAGCGCCCTCGGCGAGGTCCAGAGCCAGACGCTTGCCAATATCGTCTCTGCCATCGCCCGCCGCGATGTGGCAGAGCTCATGAACGAGACAGCGGCACTCGTGGATGCCGGACGCGATCTCCTGCAGTTCACGCGCGAGCTTGCCGCCCATGTGCGCGATGTCTACGTCGTCTCTGTCGCTGGGGCAGACCCCAAGCTTGTCCCCGCTGCGGCAGGAGATGTGACAAAGCTTCAGGAGGAGGCAGATGCTTTCGGCACGCCTGACAGGCTGGCACGTGTGCTCTCTCTTCTGGGAGATACCTCCTCGGAGATGCGCACGGCGCCGAATCAGCGCCTCGTGCTCGAGATTGCCTTCACGAAGATGGCAAGGCCGCAATCGGATCTCACGCTCGAGTCCCTGGCAGAGCGCGTGCATAACCTCGAAGAGCAGATCGCAGCGCTCACTGCCCCTGGTGTGGTCATGGCATCGCCGGCTCCTGTGCCGGTGAGCTCGAGAGTCGTGGCAGAGCCCGCTGCAGCACCTGTACCTGAGTCTTCCGCCCCAGCTGTCCAGGCAGCTCCTGCACCGGTTCCGGTACAGGCGCCTGCGCAACCATCAGCTCCTGCTCCGGCACCTGCCTACACGCCAGCTCCTGCTCCGAGGACGGCAGCTCCGGCACCGGCTCCTGCAGCAGCCCCTCAGGCACGTCCGCAGGCAGCGGCTCCGACCGCTCCTGTGCAGGACGCAGCGCGTCTCCAGCGCATGTGGAAGCAGGTCCAGGACAGCCTCCGGAAGAAGGACCCTGCCCGCGCCTCGCTTCTGGCTTCGAGCCATGCGGTCGCAGACGACGGCGAGAGCCTCACGATCGAGTTTCCGAAGGGCTCCTCGTTCTCGCTCCATATGCTGGCCAGGGGAGACGTCGACTCCATCGTCCGTCCTGCCATCATTGCGGTCTTCGGCCCTCGCTATCCGAACTATGTGGAGGCGAAGAGCTCGAAGCCGAAGGCACGTGCCGCCGCGCCACGTGCTCCTCAGCCACCCGTGCAGCAGGCGCCGGTGGCGGCAGCGCCCGCTCCGGCCCCCGCTCCAGTCCAGGCACCGGCACCACAGCCGCAGGCAGCGCCTGCACCGGCTGCGGCAGCGCCAGTGCCTGCTCCCGTACCTGAGCCTCAGCCGGCAGCTGCACCTGAGCCCATGCCGTGGGACGAGCCGCCAGCAGATGAGCAGGTGCCCTATAGCGATGCAGACGTGGCGGGATATGCAGAAGAGGCACCGGTGGCAGCGCCGGCCCCTGCTCCTGCGCCGAAGCCCGCACCCGCACCTGCACCGGCGCCAGCGGCAGCTCCTGCAAAGGAAGCTGCCTCGAGCGGATTTCCTGTGAGCGATGAGGCAGAGCCCCAGAAAGGCACGCCTCTCAAGGAGACCGAGGGTATACCAAAGGACATTGCCGACATGCTCGAGTCGGTCTTCGGCCCCGGCATCAATGTCGTGGTCGAGCCTTCCCCTGACGAGGAGGAAGTCGAAGACGACGATGCAGATACCGGCATCGAGGAAGCCGCAGACGATGCGGACGACGAAGACGAATAGATAGAGTCACTGAAGACAGGAAAGGCACCGCGATGGCAAAGCGCAATCTCGATATGAATGCAATCATGCAGCAGGCTCGTGCAATGCAGGAGCAGCTTGCATCCGCAGAGGAGGGCCTGAAGGACAAGGAAGTCACCGCCACCGCAGGCGGTGGCACCGTGAAGGTCGTGGCAACGGGCGACATGAAGCTCAAGTCGATCGAGATCGCGCCTTCGGCTCTCGATCCCGAGGACGTGGACCTGCTCCAGGACATGATCCTTGCTGCTGTGAACGATGCGCTCGACTCTGCCCAGTCTGCAGCATCCTCCGAGCTTGGCTCCATCACGGGCGGCCTCAACATCCCGGGACTCTTCTAGGATGGCGGAAAGGACGGAGCATGCCCTGCAGCGGCTTCTGGACGAGCTGGGACGCCTTCCTGGCATCGGCCCGAAGTCGGCGCAGCGCATTGCCTACTATCTCCTCGAAGCGGATGCGAAGGAAGCAGAGCGCCTCGCCGATGCCATCCTCGACGTGAAGCGCGAGGTGCACTTCTGCCCGATCTGCTTCAACTATGCGACAGGGGATACCTGCGACATCTGCGCAGATTCGACGCGCACCCGCTCAGAGGTCTGCGTCGTGGCAGAGCCGCGCGACGTCGAGGCGATAGAGCGCACGGGAAGCTATCACGGCCTCTACCATGTGCTTGGTGGCGTCATTAGTCCTATGGACAAGATAGGACCCGCGCAGCTCCATGTGCGCGAGCTCATGGCTCGCCTCGCGGACGGAGAGATCCAGGAGGTCATCCTGGCCACGAGCCCCAATGTCGAAGGCGAGACGACAGCCTCCTATCTGAGCCGCCAGATAAAGCCTCTCGGCATCACGGTGAGCCGCCTTGCAAGCGGCCTTCCTGTGGGCGGAGACCTCGAATACGCAGACGAAGTGACGCTTGGCCATGCAATAGAGGAGAGGCGCGTCCTCTAGGCTTAGAAGGTTGTGCGGACCTCGCGCTTTATTGGACGGGGCAGCATGAGCCCCCGCTGCTTGGCAGAAAATGTAGACAGGATGCCTGTGTCCATCCGGGTGCAGGCATGAAACCTGAAACGAGGAGGCAGAGAAGTGCCTTTCGACAATCAGAAGCATGCACCCCGCCATGCCGCACGGCATGCGCAGGGAGGATTCGGCCCCGATGTGACGGGCTACGCATCCTCGACGTCCCCCTATTCTGCAGGACGTCCGATGGTAGGGGAGGACCCGGTTGCAGGCGAGGGAGACGCACCCCGCCCCATCGGTGTCGACCCTGAGGAGACCGGTGCCTTCCAGAAGCTCTCGAGCGGCGAGGGCGCAGTCCTCACGTCGAGGGACAACGCCGAGGAGGCAGCAGCCGCTGCCCGCTCGCACATGATGCGCAAGGCGAGGAAGGGAAATGTCCGTCTCGAGGGCAGGAACCGTCCGAAGGTCAAAAGCACGGCTCCGCGCATGCAGACGAACAAGAAGCTCTTCATCGGCATCGCGATTGCCGCAGCTGTCGTCGTCATTGCAATGATCGTCATCTTCAACAATGCGCTCTCCTCGACGACGCAGACGCAGACGGGCGAGGATGCCCAGACGCAGCAGGAAGAGCAGCAGGTAGCCTCGAACGACACGATGACATACCACGACGCGTCGTATGGCCTCATGGAGCAGGGAGGCGGCTGGGTGCTTGCGAAGCTCGATGGCTCCGGCAACTACAGCTGGACGGTCGTTCAGCTCTCCGGAACTCCGGTCTCGCTCATCCTCTATCAGGGCGCCTTCATCATCCCCGAGAACCTCGATGGCACCTGGGATGTCATTGCCTATGTGCCGGCTGACGGCTCTGTTGCCTCTGCCGTCGTGGACTCTGACGGCAACCCTGTGGGCGGCTCGGGCCAGATCGCCGAGGCTGTGCTCGACGGGTCGAATCTTGATGTGACGACGGATTCTGGTACCGTTCAGGTCAGCCTCATGTAACGACAATTCCTCCACAAGTCATTCTGTCAGGGCTCTGAGCTGCGGAAATGTAGCGCAGAGCCCTTCTCATATCCAGAAGAAGGTGCCTTTGGGAAAGTTTTTCAAATTGGGGCTTGCCTTCGATGCTCGATTTCGCGTAATATAGCTCTCGCACCGAACGGGGTATTAGCTCAGCTGGTTAGAGCGCCGGCCTGTCACGTCGGAGGTCGCGGGTTCGAGCCCCGCATATCCCGCCATTGCACCTTCAGGGCTCCTTCGGGAGCCCTTTTTCGTATGCAGAGAAGTTTCTGCCGGAAGCCAAGATGCTCTGAAAGCTGCCGGCGGCAGGAGGGCATAAACAGGGCGGGTTCTGGTCTCGGTGTGCCAGGACGAAGGTGGAAGGGATCTTGCATGGGGGAAGCCCCGAAAGAGGACAAGAAGCGTGTCCAGCTGGCCGTCTTCGACTACGATGGCACGTGCATCGACGGACAGTCCGGTGCCCTGTTCTCGCTCTATCTCTTCAGGCATAACTATCTCGGAGTGGCCACAGGCCTGCGCCTTGGCTGGTGGGGTGCCCGCTACAAGCTCCATCTGCCCTATCGCCAGGATGAGGCTCGCGAGGTCATCTTCTCTGCCCTTTCCCACTACAGCCCTGAAGAGATCCGCCAGATCATGGTGGACTTCCACAACGAGGTGCTGATAAAGCGCTACCGCAAGGAAGCCATCGCCGAGGTCGCAAAAAGGAAGCGCGAAGGCTGCGTCACGGTGCTCGTCTCTGCGACGTTCGAGGTCATAGCCCTCTGCGCCCAGGAAGTGCTCGGCACGGACGCCGTCATTGCGACGAAGATGGAAGTGGACCCTGAGGGCAACTACACCGGCAGGGTCGAAGGAGACGTCACCCAGGGCTCGGAGAAGCCCCGTGCCGTCAAGGAATGGGCAGATGGTGCCTTCGGACCGGGCAACTGGGAAGTCGCCTATGCCTACGGCGACCACTTCTCCGACTACGCGATGCTCAAGACTGCAAAGCATGGCTATGCGGTCACGCCCGGCCAGACGCTCGAGCGGGCTGCAAAGCGTGAAGGCTTCCCGATTCTGGAGTGGAAATAGGGAAGAGTGCTCCCTGATTGCAGTATGGCAAAAACAGATGCTGCGCAATTTGTGACAATTGCCCACATGACGCATGAATATCGCTATCCTTCTGACCAGTGATACTGAGCTGGCAGAGCGTGGAGGGCACGTTGGATATCTCGAGAAAGACCGATTACGCATTGCGGATGATGGCGGCACTCGTGCGTGACCCCGATACGGTGCTGTCGGTCAGGACCGCTGCCGAAGAGAACAGCATCCCCTATTCCTTCGCCCGTTCCATCCAGCACGATCTGGCAGAGGCCGGCATCATCGCAAGCACGCGCGGTGCGCATGGCGGCATGAGCCTCGCAGTGGACCCAGAGACCGTGACGCTTCTGGACATTGTCCAGGCAGTGCAGGGCCCCATGATGCTCACAGCCTGCGATGTCTGCGGCGAGGGCCAGACGCCCTGCCCGAGGAAGCCCTTCTGCCCCTTCAATCCCATCTGGTGCGGTGCACAGACGCTCTTGGAGGCCTATCTCTCCTCGTTCTCCCTGAAGGAGGCTGCGCTCGGCGCAGATCCTGCCAAGACACGAGAGCTCATCTCCGACCTCAATGCCTTCATGGAGAAGCGCGCGGCAGAGAAGAAGGATGCTGCAAGCGGCGAAGCTGAGTGATGAGAGGCTCTGTCACAGACGAGGAGCTCGGATCTTTCCGGCATCTCGTGCTCGAGCAGGGGCGCATCCTCTGGCGCGACCTTCCTTGGCGGGAGACCAGAGACCCGTATGCGATATGGATCTCCGAGGTCATGCTCCAGCAGACACAGGTTCAGCGTGTGCTTGGCCGCTGGGAAAGGTGGCTTGAGCGTTTTCCTGATGTGGAGTCCTTGGCTCAGGTGCCCACGGCAGATGTCCTCCAGGAGTGGCAGGGCATGGGCTACAACAGGCGTGCCCTGGCGCTGCATGAGGCAGCACAGAAGATCTCCGAGCTTGGCTCCTTTCCGACAGACGCAAAGGAGCTGGTTGCCCTTCCAGGAATCGGCCCCACGACAGCAGCAGGCATCCGTGCTTTTGCCTTCGACCTTCCAGGCATCTATCTCGATACGAATGTCCGCACGGTCTTCCTGCATGAGCTCTTCCCGGATGATACAGCGGTGCCTGACAAGGCAATAGCGCCTCTCGTCGAGAGGTGCTGCCCCAAGACGGCAGAAGACCCCACAGACGATCCGAGGACCTGGTACTATGCCCTCCTCGATTTCGGGGCCTATCTCAAGCGTGTAGCGCCGAACCCCTCCAGAAGGTCTGCCTCCCATACGAAGCAGTCGAAGTTCGAGGGATCGCATCGCCAGAAGAGGGCTGCCCTCCTTCGCCTTGTCCTTGCCGCAGGGGATGCCGGCATCACGGCCGAGGAGGCTGCGCGTTCGCTCTCTTCCCAGGAAGAGGTGCAGGGGCGTGCCCCTGTCAGCCAGGAGATGGCAGAGTCGATTCTCGATGACCTCAGAAATGAGGGATTCTGTCGAAAAACTCTTGCAAGATACCGTGCTTAATGGGTATAAGAATCAATAAGTATGCGGAGAGGGCCAGCAAGGGGCTGGCAAAGCATGCATGATTGAGAGGGGAAACCCATGGCTGTCGATTTCGAGAATTCCGAGACAAAGAAGAATCTTGAGACTGCCTTCGCTGGCGAGTCCCAGGCAAGCATCAAGTACTCCTACTATGCATCCCAGGCCAAGAAGGACGGCTATGTCCAGATCTCCGACATCTTCACCGAGACGTCGGGCAACGAGCGCGAGCATGCAAAGCTCTGGTTCAAGTATCTGCACGGCGGAGCCATGCCGGACACCGATACGAACCTCAAGGATGCTGCTGCAGGCGAGCACTACGAGTGGACCGATATGTACAAGGGCTTCGCTGAGAAGGCCGACGAAGAGGGCTTCAAGGAGATTGCAGCCAAGTTCCGCATGGTCGGCGCTATCGAGAAGCATCATGAGGAGCGCTACAACAAGCTCGAGGAGCATGTCGCAGCAGGCGACGTCTTCAGCCGTCCGGGCGTGAAGGTCTGGAAGTGCCTGAACTGCGGACACCTCCATGTCGGCCCTGAGGCTCCGAAGGTCTGCCCGGTCTGCAACCACCCGCAGTCCTACTTCCAGGAGGAAGTCGTCAACTACTAGACCAGATGGGGGCAGCCTCAAGGCTGCATGATATCTGAGCGATGCTCTGGTCCCGTGCGCACTAGGCTGCGTGCGGGACCATTCTTATGGGCAGATTCGCAGCTGCTGCAGTGCTTGCAGGCAGGTCTGAGGCACCGCCGTGACCTTTGTGCAGGATGTGTGGGCGCCTATCCCATGTGGATGGGGCCAGACGAGAAGGAAAGCTCTTCCAGAACACATTTTTTCAGGCCTGAGATGTCCCTTTTGACTATATATGCGCAGATAAATCAGGTGATCTATTCTAGAGATAGCTACGGGGTGGATACAGGTATAACTCCGAGGGGTTTGCTAGGGAATGGCTTGCGCTAACATGCAGCGCATGGAAAAGACGACGACATATCGGATGCGCTGCATGCAGGGGCCCGGGCTCTTGTGATGTGCCTTCAGACGAAGGCATAGGGTACCGGGCGCAGATGTATCGCTGAAGAAAAAGACACGCGCTCCGGCGCCACAAGGAAAGGCACAAGACCATGGCATTCGAACTCGACCCCACGTTCGCACAGGACCCCGAGAAGCACTTCGACACCCTTCAGGTACACGCAGGCTGGGCACCCGATCCCGTGACCGGCTCTGCAGCACTCCCGATCTACGCATCTGCCGCATTCCAGTTCGACGACGCAGCTGACGGCGCAGCAAAGTTCGCTCTTGCCAAGCCCGGCAATGTCTACGGCCGCCTCACGAACACGACGACCGACGCCGTCGCAGCCCGTGTCGCTGCCATCGAGGGCGGCACCGGCGCTGTGGCTGTCGCTTCCGGCCACGCAGCAGAGATCCTCGCACTCACGAACCTCGTCGGTGCAGGCGACCACATCGTCGCATCCGACTCCCTCTACGGCGGCACCTGGAACATCTTCCTGCACACGCTCGGCGACCTCGGCGTCGAGACCACGTTCGTCGAGAACAACGATATCGACGCCTTCGTCGCAGCCACGAAGGAGAACACGAAGCTCTGGTACGTCGAGACCATCGGCAACCCGCTCGTCGACGTCGCTGATGTCCCCGCCATCGTCGAGGCAGCAAATTCCCTGCCGTCTCCGGTGCCTGTCTTTGTCGACAACACGTTCGCAACGCCCTACCTCTATCGTCCTGCAGAGGATGGTGCCGCTGTCGTCATCGAGTCCCTCACGAAGTGGATTGGCGGCCATGGCGCCACGCTTGGCGGCGCTGTCATCGACACCGGCAAGTATAACTGGAAGGCTCAGGCAGACAAGTTCCCGACCATCGCAGGTCCCGATCCTTCCTACCACGGCGTCGTCTTCGCAGATGCAGCACCGGCTGCGCCGTTCTCGACCCGCGTCCTTGCCAACAAGCTCCGCGACTTCGGTCCGACCCTTTCCCCGTACGCCGCACAGCTCATCGGTATCGGCATCGAGACTCTGTCCCTGCGCGTCCAGCGCCACTCCGACAACGCTCTTGCTGTCGCCAAGTTCCTCGAGAACCACCCGAAGGTCTCCTGGGTCCGCTACTCCGGACTCGAGAACGATCCGTCGCATGAGGTGGCAAGCCGCATCCTCAAGCACGGCTTCGGCGGCGTCGTCGTCTTCGGCGTCAAGGGCGGCCGCGAGGCAGGCCTCTCTGTCGTGAACAACGTGAAGCTCTTCACGCACCTCGCCAATGTCGGCGATGCGAAGTCCCTCATCATCCACCCGGCATCCACGACCCACTCCCAGCTCACGCCTGAGCAGCTCAAGGCAGCACACCTCTCCGAGGACCTCATCCGCCTCTCTGTCGGCATCGAGGACGTCGACGATATCATCGCCGACCTCGACCAGGCTCTCGCTCGCGTGTAACGGTACTAGCTCCACCAAAGCAGATTCTCCCTCCCCTTTGACTCGGATTGGCCCCGCAGGTGTATCAGGCATCTGCGGGGCCTCTTCTATGTGGATGGGGGATATGATGGGGGAGCTCATGCAAGCTGGCGCATATGCCAGAGAAGGGATGGATGATGGGAAAGCTTTGCGAGTACTGCCTGCCAGGGCTTCTTGTGGAGGACCACTCGATTGAGGTGCCGCTCGACTGGCGGGGGACATCGCCTGCAGAGCTGGCAGGTGCCAGCACGGACGATATGACCCTCCTGGCGCGCGAGAGCGCCAAGGAGACGCCCGATCCGGCCTTTGCGGGGAAATCCATCTCTCTCTTCTACCGCATCGTCAGAAGCCCCGAGAAGGGCTCTGAGCACCTGCCGCTCATCGTCTATCTCCAGGGCGGCCCGGGAGGGGCAGAGCCGCGTCCCCTGAACCCGTATACGGACGGGTGGATGGCAGAGGCGATCAAGCACTTCCGGATCGTGCTTCCTGACCAGCGAGGAACCGGCCGCTCCTCCCGCGTCGAGGGTTCTGTCATCAGCCGCATCGGGGAGGAAGCCAAGGCAGAAGGGGCAGACCCGGCAAGGCGCCAGGCAGACTTCTTGAAGCGCTTCTTGGCTGACTCCATCATCCGCGACTTCGAGTATCTGAGACTCTCCGAGTTCGGAGGCGCCAAGTGGGTGACGCTCGGGCAGAGCTATGGAGGCTTTCTGACCATGGCAAACCTCTCGACCTTCCCGGAAGGGGTGGCAGCAGCCTTCACCTGCGGCGGCATCCCCCATATCCCGGCAGATGCAGCGGATGTCTATGCCCACACGTTCCCGCGCATGGTGAAGAAGACCAAGGGGTTCTACGAGCGCTATCCGGAAGACGAGAAGAGGGTGGCACTCGTCGCAGACCGCCTTTCCGCAGGAGACGTCACGCTTCCTGATGGCTCGCCCTTCTCTGTCCGCCGCCTCCAGCTCATAGGGGCAGGTCTCGGCATGAAGCCGGCACCCGAGCGCCTCCACAACCTCTTCGACACTGCCTTCGTGGCAGGGGACGGGTCTGCAGAGGCAGCGCTTGCAGCTGCTGGCGGAGATCCCTCCAAGGTGGAGCTCTCGGATGGCTTCAAGCATGCGGTCATGGACATGACAGCATCGCCTTCGAATCCGCTCTACTGGACGCTCCAGGAGTTCATCTACGCAGATGGAAAGATGGAAAAGCCCATCGAGTGGGCAGCAGCTCAGGAGGCAGCTGGAAGGCCCGAATTCGATCCTTCCGCCCGTCCTCTGATGCTCTTTGCCGAGGCCATGTTCGGCTGGATGTTCGACGAGGATCCGGCACTCATCCCGTTCCGTCCTGCCATGGATCTTCTGATGGAAGATACCGAGTTCGGACGTCTCTATGACCAGGAACAGCTCAAGCGCAATACGGTGCCTCTCCAGGCTGCCGTCTACTTCGATGATGCCTATGTGGACTCGGGACTCCAGCTCGATACGCTTTCCCGTGTGGGAGCGTCCCATGCCTGGGTCACGAACGAGTTCGAGCATGACGGGCTGCACGGAGACAAGGTGTTCGCGCATCTTCTGGCAGAGGCCCAGAACAGGGGAGACCTCAAGGACGTGCTCCGCTAGAACCAGATCGCGGAAACCTTTGACATGGGTGCTGTCTTGCTCTGCATGCCTCTAAATGCTGCATCAGTACGAATCTACTGCAAACACTGAAAACAGCGTTTGCAGTATGGCGTAGCGCCGGAGGAACACATGCGGAGCTGCGAGACAGCGAGATTCCGGTAGAATAGGACGCCTCGGATGCCATGCAGAGTCTGCTTATCCAAATATGAAAGCACAGCTGCTACCTGCGGAAACATGAGCTTTATGCGTTCAAGGCAATCAAGAGGACAGCCGAGAAGAATCTGGTTTGAGCGGTAGTTCGCAGCAGCATAGCCGGACTGCGAACTACTGCGAACTACTGCGAACTACTGCGAACTACTGCGAACTGCGTAGCGTGTAGTACTGCGAAGGGTCTTTCTTGCTGGTTCCATGCCAAACGACAATGTCCTTCCCCTCTAGGCTCCTCAATATGCGGCTTGCAGTGGTTCTGCTCCTTTCAAGATACTCCGCCAGCTCGCCTACTCGTACGCGTCCATTGCCGTACAGATACTGCACGGCAGCAATCTCGTATTCGCTGAGTCCATCCATTGCGTCTTGACCAAGCTGTTCTGCAAGTGCGTCGGTCTGGCGCAGCCTGCGGGATGTGATGCTGTTCTCGAGCGTCAGTCGCATCGAGATGCCATCGGGCTCTTCGAAAATCGGTTCATGAAGGAATGAAGCCGCCATATCGTCGTAGATACGCTGCACGCCCTCATTGAGCTCGCGCACCCAGCCGAACTCTACGAGGGTGCGTGCAATCTTTGGGTTTCGGGACCATCTGCGGTTCCTCATGTTTTCCAGGGTAACGATGTTGGGAAGCTTGCCAGGGCTTGTGATCACGAGCCTGTCGTCGTACATCATGACCCGGATATAGTCTCCCGACATCGCGTAGTCGCGGTGCGTCACGGCGTTGACAAGACCTTCGAACCAGGCAAATTCCGGATACTCCGGCACCACCTTGAACTTGCCGTCGTCGCCGAGGTACTGGAATTCCCTGAGCTGGGAAGAGATCATCGCCTTTGCATCCTCGATGGTCTTAGGAAGCGGTCCGTCGAAGGTGCGGTCCTTCACGATATTCATGCGGCTTCCGGTCCTCAGCTCGGTGCCTTCGATGCGCAGGAAACGGACACGGGCGCAGGGGATGAACTGAGTAGGGTTGCGGGAGAAGAGCAGCACGCCTGCATTGGTCAGATGTCCATCGGCCAGCATGCCTCGGCTGCGCAGTATCTGTTCAGTCCCGGCATCAGTTCCGAGCTTGGCGCGATAGCGGTCCATGACCTCTTCGTCCACGTCGTCGATGCTTGAATAGTCGCAGACCTCATCTTCGTATCTGCGCTGGTTCTTGTCGTATTCGAGAGCAAGGACCTGCTCGCGGTCAAGACGTACGCTCCTGTCTTGCTGTCTCAGAAATACCTCGCCGTCACTGCGGCGCGTGATTACACGGTTGGTGGAAGCCTCGATATCCAGAACAAGGATGAAGTCGTCCTCCCCCTGGCTGTTCCTGACAGGAATCCTCTCCATATGTACGTCGGGTACAGGGCTGCAGGTGACAAGGGGAGCCTGTTCGAACGATTCGATATCGTGAGCTCCGCTTCTCTTGAATCCCGTGATTTCGCCGTCATCCTCGATGCCGATGACGAGCTTTCCTCCCGAGGCATTGGCAAAAGCAGAGAGATGCTTGGCGATCTCCTTCTCGTCCTTGCGGGCACTCTTGCGGTCGAAGTACTGGTTCTCGGCAGATGTGGCAAAGACTTCCGGGTCGTTGGTATCGAAGGGCTGCTGCATGAGGGGCCTCCTATCATCAAATCGATTCTAAGCTACCAGTACGACATGATTGCAAGGGGCAGATCTGCTGCATCTAGGCGGCTGCCAACACGAATGAAGGCTGCGAAGAGAGCAGCCAGCATCGCATCGTGCCTGAAACAAACAGACGCTCTTTGCAGCAGGGGTTCTCCCTGCCGCAGCGCACTCCTGATCTCATCCGGTCGGTGGGGACATTGCTGTATCTCCCGGAAGGGAAGAGGAGCTGGAATGGCTTCGCTAGACGGTGGCTGCTCTGCTCTCTGTTTGCTGCTCTGAACGAAAACGTTATCGCATTTTTATTTATATAATCTGATATTTAGTTGTTAGATGTATAGATGAATGAAAATATCCATTAAGAAATTGTTCAACTTATCATTGTTTCTAATAGGGAACAACAACTTGTCTCATGAATATGATTCGCTAGAAGCCAGACAATGGCAGAAATGAAATCCTATCTGTTTGATAGGAGCATCATGGAAGCGATATTATGCCTGGCCACGAGAAAATATGGCTATTCGGACTGAAAAATGTATCATTCGTATCTGAAACTGAAAATTCCGATACTTTCTTGCTGAATGCCGCTTGAATGAACTTGTACTGAGTAATAGAATCCAGTGGTGTCAGTGCTGTCAAGCCTGATATACAGTAACATGAATATTACTAATTCAGTCCCGGGAGGCCTGAGCGTTCTGATGAGCAGATTGCTTGCGAACAGAGCGAATAGACGCACGAACCCCGCAAAAACCGTTCGGGGGGGGGTCGCTCCAAGCGCGGCCTCTGGCATCTCACCCGAGACTGATCTTTCAAAGCTGACAAGGCTCCAGATCCTGGAGCTCCTGAAAGACGCTATTGCAGGAAACGAGCGCCTCAAGAAGGAGCTTGCGGAGACCAAGAAGCAGCTTGAAGACAAGCGCATCGCGATAGACGACTCAGAGTCTTTGGCCGAGGCATCGCTTCGTCTCGCAGGCGTCTTTGCCGCTGCGCAGCATGCTATCGATCTCTATGGCTACAACGTTTCCGTTGAGAGGGCTGGTAGCGCTTCCGGCGATGGCTCTGAAGATGTGGATGCAGAAAGCGCTGCTGCGCAGCCAGAGCCTGGGGATTCAGATGATCTCTCCTCTTCCGAGGAGGCGATTGCCTGATGAGCGATGTGCAGAGAGCAGCAGACGAGAAGACGGTGCAGACGCTTCCGACCGTAGAGGCGGTGGAAGCAGAGCTCGCACGCACCGAGTCGCAGATCGGCCGCCATACGCTCCACCGCAATATCGCCTTCGCGCTGGCGGCTGCCTTTGCAGCGGCAGTGCTTCTCTCCCTCTATGCATTCCCGATGTTTCGTATCTACGGGGAATCGATGACGCCGACGCTCAATGAGGGCGATATCGTCATCTCCACGAAGCCTGGCGGCTATGCCACAGGCGACATCGTGGCCTTCTCCTTCAACAACAAGATCCTGACGAAGCGGGTCATAGCGACACCGGGCGATTGGGTCGATATCGATAGTGACGGCAACGTCTCCGTGAACGGACAGGAGCTCGATGAGTCCTATCTGCCCGATGGGGCAAAGAGCTTGGGGCAGTGCGACATAAGCCTTCCCTACCAGGTACCCGAGAGCAAGTATTTCGTCATGGGAGACAGACGTTCCGTCTCTGTCGACTCGCGCCTCCAGCAGGTGGGATGCATTCCCTCAGAGCAGATTGTGGGAAAGCTGGCCCTCCGCATCTGGCCGATACCTGCCTTCGGCTTTCTCCAATAGCTGATTTCCTGCGTGTACATCACCACTGAGATCGGCTCGTCGGATAAGCAGGAGTGGATATGTCCAACTTTCACAGCAAACAGAGGCAGGATCCAGACCCATGATGTCAGGTCTGAGATTTCCCATCACGGCATGAAGCCCCTTGCGAGGGGCTCTGCATAGAGCAAGTAAAAGCAAGAAGAAGGAAGGGTTCAATGAGAAAGACTAAGGATCTGCTCAAGAGCGCCCTGTCTGCCATCCTGGCAGTCGCCATGGCGCTCGTGCTGGTGCCGGCCAATGCGCTGGCAGCAGACGGCTACACGCTGACGCTCACGGGCACCACGACGGGCCACACCTACGAGGCATACCAGATCTTCAAGGGCGACCTCTCGGGAAGCACGCTTTCCAATGTGGATTGGGGCTCCGGCATCGACTCCACCAAGACCGGCCAGCTGATTGCCGCCCTCAAGACAGACGACACCCTCAAGGCCACCTTCGGCAGCGTGACCGATGCGGCATCCGTCGCCGAGGCTCTCTCGAACGCTAAGGACGACGACGCTGTCGCCCAGGCATTCGCGACGGTCGTGAGCCAGTACCTCTCCACCACGAAGACCTCGAAGGACTCCGCTGCCGACAAGACAGAGATCTCCAGCCTGTCTGCTGGCTACTACCTCGTGAAGGACAAGGACAACTCCGTCGACTCCACGAAGAAGGACGCCTACACCCGCTTCATCCTGAAGGTTGTCGCTGACACCTCCGCTGCAGTCAAGTCCAACGTCCCGACCGTCGAGAAGAAGGTCAAGGATACGAACGACTCCACCGGTGAGACCACCGGCTGGCAGGACTCCGCCGACTACGATATCAACGACTGGGTGCCGTATCAGATCACGGGTACCATGCCCTCGAACATCGATGACTACAAGACCTACAAGTACTCCTTCACCGATACCATGTCCAAGGGCCTGACCTACGACAAGAACGATGCTGACCACAAGGCCACCATCAAGATTGGTGATAAGGACGTCACCTCGAGCTTCAAGGAGACCGTTACCGCCAACCAGGATGGCACCACGACTGTCACTTGGGCCTGCGATAATCTCAAGGGTATTGAGGGCGTTACGCTGACCAAGGACTCCAAGGTTATTGTCACTTACTCTGCAAAGCTCAATGACCAGGCTGTCATCGGTTCCGCAGGCAACCCGAACGAGGTCTACCTCACCTTCTCCAACAACCCGAACAAGGGCGGCGAGGGCAACACCGGCAAGACGCCGACCGACAAGAACATCGTCTTCACCTACAAGACTGTCGTGAACAAGGTCGACCAGGACAAGAAGACCCTGGCTGGCGCCGGCTTCACGCTCCAGAAGAAGCAGTCTGACGGCACCTACAAGGACGTCAAGACCTTCACGGCTGGCGACCAGACGACCTTCGAGTTCACCGGCCTCGACGACGGCGACTACAAGCTCATCGAGAGCACGACGCCTGCCGGCTACAACACGATCGCTCCGGTCGAGTTCACGATCTCCGCTACGCATGATGAGAAGGCCGACGACCCGAAGCTCCTCACGCTCTCCGGAGACGTCACCTCCGGCACCGCAGAGTTCACGGCTGATACCAATGCTGGCTCCCTCACGACCGATGTCGTGAACAAGAAGGGCTCTGTCCTCCCGTCCACGGGCGGCATGGGCACGACGATGCTCTATGTCGGCGGCGCAGCACTTGCTGCCATCGCAGCCTTCGGCATCTACCAGCTCCGCAAGAAGGAGAACGAGGACTAGTTCCTCTCACCCCTGACTGAATGTTCCGCGGCAGGCAGGGCTCCTGCCTGCCGCACCCGACCCCGGAAGAAAGCAGCTTGAAGCAGAAGCGCTCGAAAAAGACCCTTGTCGCCGAGATAGTGCTCGGCTGCCTGCTTATAGCAGGCATCGGCATGATGCTCTATCCCACCATCTCCGATTGGTGGAATGGCATGCATCAGTCTGAGGCTATCGCCACCTACCAGAAGGCAGTGGCAGATGAGTCTGGAGAGCGCCTGCAGAAGATGTGGGACGACGCAGTCGCGTATAACGCTTCTCTGCCTCATGACCAGAGCCGCTTCACGATGGACGACGAAGAGAAGGCAGAGTATGACAGCCTCCTCGATGTCACCGGCACCGGCATCATGGGCTATGTCTCGATTCCGAAGATCAATGTCGAGCTTCCCATCTATCACGGCACCGATTCCGCCATCCTCCAGGTCGCTATCGGACACATTCCAGGCTCCTCCCTTCCGGTAGGAGGAGAGGGGACCCATTGCGTCATTTCAGGCCACCGCGGACTTCCGTCCGCGCGCCTGTTCACAGACATTGACCAGCTGGCCGAGGGAGACCTCTTCACCCTCAATGTCTGTGGACAGACGCTGACCTATCAGGTGGACCAGATCAGGATCGTCCTGCCCGATGAGCTGGACGATCTGGCAATCGACGACGGGCTCGACCTCTGCACGCTTGTGACCTGCACGCCCTACGGCGTGAACACGCACCGTCTTTTGGTGCGTGGCCACAGGGTGACAGATGCAAGCCTGGCTGCCGTCGAGGGCGATGCCACGAGAGTATCGCCGGTTCTGGCTGCCTGCGTCCTTACGGGCGTGCTTCTGGCAGCGGTGCTCATTGCATCTGCTGTCAGGCGCAGGAAGGCTGCATCAGATATGGCTGCTCCGGCAGTACGGAAGGGCATGAAGAGATGAAGCGTGCACATATGATGAGTTGGACAGGACGCAGCACGATCAAAGGCTTCTGTGGCCTCGTGCTTGCAGCGGCCATGGCTCTTGCTGTGGCGCTCGTGCCGGCCTCTGCCTTTGCTGCCCAGAGTCCGAGCATAGAGATTCAAGGCTGCAAGGCCGAAGGACAGGAGTTTCATGCCTATCTTCTTGCCAGCATGGATGAAGAGGGCACGCTCGCAAATGAGCCTGCAACCGATGAGGCCTTGAAGAGTCTGGGCTATAGCTCTGACAGCAAGGCCATGAGCCCTGAGACCTTCGACTCTGCAACGCCTGCAGCAGACCTCCGCACGGCAGCAGAGACGCTCTCTGGCTATGTGGCTTCTGCTCCTGCCGAGTTCAAGAGCTACGACGCTGCTGTCAAGGGCGGAGTCGCCCGCTTCTCTGGCCTCGATGAAGGCCTCTATCTCATCGTCGCAGACCAGAACACGGTATCCGGCATCACCTATACCGCAAGCCCCATGCTTGTCACGGTACCTGAGACCGTGCAGGTAGCTGACGGCACCCATGCAGTGGGTTCCAGAAACTACGACGTCACGGTTGCAGCCAAGATGGCAGAGCAGGAACAGCCCACCAAGGAGTGGCGCGTCACGAAGCTCTGGAAAGATGACGGGCAGAAGCGTCCCTCTTCTGTCACTGTTGCCATCCTCGATGGCACCTCTGTCTACAGAGAGGTCACGCTCGATGCTTCCAACGATTGGACCTTTGCCTGGGAAGGCGAAGGCGACTGGTCGGTGCGCGAGCTCGATGTGCCGGAAGGCTATGCGAGCTCTGTCAGCAAGGTAGCAGCAGACGATGCAGAGACCTCTGTGGCCTTCGAGCTGACGAACACAGAGAAGGAAGAGCACAAGACTCCCAAGGGCGAGCTGGCTGACATGGGCGATACGAACAGACCAGCTCTCGTGCTTGCCCTTCTTGCAGGAGGAGCCATCCTCTTCGTGGCAGGTGTGGCGCTCCAGCACCGCAACGGCCAGAAATCCTGATTGATACGGGTGTTTCAGCAGCAAGAGATTCCTTCGGCCGCAAGGCCGCATCCAGATAGCAGATATGCAGAGCAGGAGAGATCATGAGCAGGATATTCGAAAGAGCGCAGAAGATGCTGGCGGACAACCATCAGCAGCACAGGGTGCGTCTCTTCGCAGGCGCTCTGGCTCTGGTCCTGGTTGCTGCCGTGAGTGCCCTTCTCGTAGGCAGGGCGAGCGCCCTTGCCGGCGGCACCACGATGCAGGAGGCCTTGACGAAAGATACTGCGCTCTTCTGGGCTCCCCAGGATGGTGACGAGTCTTCCTGGCAGAAGGTGGATGCAGAGGATCCGCTCGACGCTACCTCGAAGCTCCGCCTGCGTCTTGCCTTCAAGCTCGATGCCGGCGCTCTCAAGTCTGGGGCAACGCTTCAGTACAAGCTGCCGAAGAGCATCACGCTTGATACGGCCACAGCAATCAAGGGCGATGTCCTTTCCGGCGAGACCGTGACAGAACCTGCAAGCAAGAATGCCGTCCGCATCGGCACCTATTCAATCGAGAATGATGTTGTGACCTTCACGTTCGACGACGACGTGGTGAAGAAGAACGAGGGGACTGACTCCAAGGCGGGGGAGCGGGTATCTGGCTATGCCGATATCGATCTTTCGTTCAGCAATCTTTCCTGCGATGAGGATGGCCTTGCCAAGATCGAGCTTTCCGATCTTGTGAAGCTCGAGGTTGCGAAGAAGGCCGAGGCAGCCACAGTCGAGAGCGCTTCTGCCAATATCGCTGCAGCAGCAAAGGCAGCGGCTGTCGATACAGCTGATGAAGAGACATCCAGCGAGGATGTTGCTGCGGCTGACACTTCTGCTGATACCACCGAGAGCACGGAGAGCGCTGCCAAGGCGGCGTCTGTGCTTCTCGCGGCGAACAATGCGAACAGCACCATCGATCTCACGAGCTATATCACGAGCGCGAAGGTAGAGAAGCTCGTCAATGGCAACTATAAAGAAGATACGGAGTTCAATGACGGCGATGCTGTAAGGGTCAATATCAACTACAAGCTTCCAAAGGATACTCTCAAGTCCGATTCCAAGGTAGTCACCTATACGCTGCCTGATGGCATCAAGCCTGTCGAGAATGCCAGCGGCGAAATCACGAGCGGCGGCAAGACTGTCGGCACCTATACGATCGATACTTCGGGCAATGTAACGCTCACGTTCAATGACGATTTCGCAGCAGACGGCGGCGCTGTCGAAGGAACCCTCATGTTCAAGGGCAAGGTCTCGAACAACAGCACGTCGAGCGACAAGAGCATCAACTTCGGCGGCAGCTCTTCCAGCATCACTATCAAGAAGCACGAGGAGACTCCTGCGACAGATGAGCATGATATCGCTGTCGCCAAGGCCGCCACGCTGAGCTCGGACAGGAATACCGTGAGCTACGAAGTGACCGCCTCGACCACCAAGGGTACAGATGGAGCTGTCACCATTACCGACAAGCTGGACAAGTACAACACGAAGAATGCAAACCCGGCATACAACCAATCGTCCTTCGTGGTGAAGAAGATTGATGCCAAGGGCAATTCGACGACGCTGAGCCCGTCTGACTACAAGCTGACGCTTGACAATACGAGCACCGACAGCAACGGTGGCCCGAACTTCAAGATCGAGAATCTTCCTGCACTCTCTGCAGGGGAGAAGTACGTGGTCGACTACACGGCCAACGTGAACGCTACGCGCACGGACGATGAGGTCAAAGTCGCAAACAACGCGAGTGCTGGCTACAACGGCAATATTCAGTGGTCTTCGAAGACGGTCGGCTGGGACAAGGATATCCAGAAGACCGGCTACTATGACGCTACGACGAACCATATCATCTGGACCATCACGGTGAATCCGAACGGGGAAGACATCTCCAATTGGAAGGTCGTCGACAACCTGACGGGAGGCCGCAAGCTGACGCAGGGCTACTGCGTGCAGAGCGCCGATGGCTCGTTCAGGCAGTATTTCGGCAATGAGGGCGACACCTCGGTCAACTTCAGCTTCTCGAGCATCGCTTCGCAGCTGAGCGATACCCAGAAGAAGGAGAAGTTTTATATCTACGTCTACACCGATGCGCCTGACGGAGACAGTTCGGTAACGAACAGTGCTACCTCTACGAACGATTCAGGCAAGAGCACCTCAGGCACTGGTACCGTGGATGTGACACATCGTACGCTGGATGTCTCGAAGAGCCATACGACCGAGCAGTTCGACAATGACACCAAGGCCACAGAGCACTGGAGCTCTTCGGTCACGCTGCCAGAAGGCAACATTACGTCCTTCACCTATACCGACACCATCGAAGATGCGAAGGACGAGAATGGCAACGATATGGGTAAGGATAGCCACTATGCTATCGCTGCCGAGCTCGAGAAGGAGCTTGCAAGCACTGTCGTCAACGGCGCGAAGACCGATTCCGGCCATCTCTACATCAAGGTCGATGGCTACAACAGGTACTACTACACCGGTGCTGGCCAGACGGGCTCCTTCTATGACAGCTACTACGACTCCCAAGATGGTGTGACGCAGGACGTAGACATCAAGGTCACGTACTACGATGCCAATGGCAAAGAGGTCTCTGCCAGGGATACCACGACCCATGTGAAGAGCTTCAAGGTCACCGTCACGATAAAGAACAACGTGCAGATTCAGGCCCAGACCATGGAGCTTGAAAGCTACAAGACCCACGTAGACCATTCGAGTGCGAAAGAGGGCTCTACTTGGAAGATTTCGAATACGGCGGCCGTGGGCGACAAGAATAAAACCGCAGACTTCAATTTCAACAATCCGAAGAAGCTCGACAAGCAAGTGAAGACGGGCAACACGTATGGTACTGATGTCTATAAGAGCGGCGACGCCTCGATCAAGTACGACAAAATCAATGGCGTGCTGACCTACCGCCTGTTGCTGACCACAACTGCGGAAGATTCTGGCAAGACCATCACCATCACGGATACCCTGCCTGATGGTGCAACGCTCGTGGATGGCTCGGTCCACGCCAACTTCTTTGCTGGAGAGAACAACCAGCAGACGACCAACTATAACGGAACCGATTTCAATGGGGACCAGAAGCCGCAGGTCACGACCTCGACAGATGATGGCAAGACCGTCATGACCGTCATCATCCCGAACTACAAGTACTACGAAGACGGCAATCACCAATACAGCAAGATAGCGATCTACTACCAGCTTTCCGTGAAGGACGATCCTTCCTGGATGAAAGACAGGTCAAAGACCTATAGCAATACGGCGAAGTGGGATAGCCATTCCGCTACATCCAACACGACCATCAAGCGTGATGCGACCAAGATTGCAAAGTCCGGCGAGCAGCTGGACAAGGACGGCAACCCTGTGCAGATTGGCTCGGATGGCAAGCCTTTCGTCACACCTTACGGCAAGGTCCGCTTCTATGTTGAGGTAAATACAGGAGCAGAGGATCTCGACCCCAACTCGGACGAGCTGGAGCTTGCCGATACGCTGAATGCAGACAGTACCTTGGAGCCCAAGCTCGACCCCAACTCCATCAAGGTCTATGCGTACGACATCACGAAGGACCATCATTACGATCCGGAGAAGGAGATCAAGAACTACCGCGTGAAGTACGACCAGACAGCCCACAAGATCACGGTAGAGCTTCCTGATGAGACTGCCTGCGTGCTGGTATACGTCTACCAGCTCAACAACAGCTTTGCGGATGGCAAGACGGTCTCGAACAGTGCTTTGCTCTCTGGCAAGTTCAGCACCAACAGCAACGTGACGCTCAAGGAGGTCAGCTCCTCTGCTACGGCCGAGAAGGCGCACCTTGTCATTTACAAGACGGATGAAGACGACTTCCACAAGACACTTGCAGGCGCAACGTTCGAGCTTGACTATTGGGACAACGCAAGCAGCTCTTGGAAGACGAAGGATATCAATCATGAGGTGACAACCGACAAGAACGGTTCTATCACCTATGACCTGGAAGAGAACTCCGACAGCCTGAAGCCGAGCGTGCTCTACCGCCTGAGGGAGACAAAGGCGCCCGACGGTTATTCGTGCGATGCAGTGCGCTACTTCATCTGGAGGGCAAACGGCGTCAGCGCAGATACTGCCTACAGCGACTCCAAGGCTGCAAACGCTAAGGACGACTCCGGCAACGCAATCCAGCGCTCCGCTATCGAGCTCTTCGACCATACCGGCGGCGACATGTACATCACGGACAAGTACACCCGTGTGTCCATCCAGAAGAGCTGGGCAAATGATGACGGAACCTCTGCTGACGCTCCGTCTGGTGCAAGCGTGAAGCTGCAGCTGTATCGCTCGAAAAGGACGAACGATCCAAGCGATGCCGTGAAGGTCACCGTTACGGGCGAGGGCAACGGGTCGAACCCCTGGAATCAGCCCGTGGTAAAGCTCGACGGAACGTCAGACGGTGTTAGGTACATAAAGAAGGGTACCGACTTTGTCTTCAACATTTCCGGCTATAACGGTCAGCATTTTGACGTGTATATCAACGGTTCCTCCACTCCGACCTATTCGTATGACTACGCTAACACGGTTATTCCGGTGACCATCAGCAACGTCCAATCAGATACGACGATTGTTGTTAAGAACACGCAAAGCGAAAACGCACCGAATGGCGTGACATCAAAGTCCTGGCAGGATCCGAAGCAGATCTTGGATGACTCCTCCAAGACTCCTATAGGCGGTCCCGTCACAGTGGGCGCAACGGACAAGTGGGCCCATAACTGGGACAATCTTGCCCAAGACGATGGCAACGGCAACAACTATTACTACACCGTGCGGGAGCTTGGCTATACGGTGGACGGCACCTACTACGACGCTAGCACCAGCGGCAAGTACACGGTCTCCTACAGCAATAACGCCGGCATCCAGACAGGCTCCATTACGGTGACGAACTCGGCGCCGAAGTCGTATGCCCTTCCTGCAACAGGCGGTTCTGGCACCCAGGGCTTTGTCCTCATCGGGGCGCTCTTGGCATCCGTCTCTGCAGCACTGCTCTTTCTGAAGCACATGAAGAGAGCAAGATAGCCTCTCTTCTGCTGCTGCCCCTTCCTCTACGGCCCTGTCAGAGACGCCCCCAACGTCTCTGACAGGGCCGCTCAAACATTCCATGCTGCGCCCTCCGGGAGCACCCCCAATGCTTCCGGAGGGCGTTGGCGTATCTATTGGAAGTGCCAGAAATCAGGCATAAGCGCTGCTCTTTCTGAACGCTATGACGCCAGAATCTGGCATATTCGCTCAGAATCATTTGCAATCCCTGGAAACGCTAACACCCCAAACGGACGGTAAACGGGCCCTGAACGGCAAGGGCGTTTTCTCGAAATTAATATTGTTTTCTAAATTAAATAGAAAGATTCTGAACTGCCAAAATGCAATGATTTCGGTAGGATAAATGGCATATTAGCTGGTAATTCAGCTATATGAAGTAATCTGAAAGGGTTAATTATGGTAAGTGGTATTGAAAGTTTGATATCTCTACTGAAAACTTTTTCTGATTAAATCTATAGAAATGCTTCTGGCCTAGTGGTAGATTCAGTCTGAAAGGACGTTGCTGGGGCAACATTCATAAGGCTGAAAAGCTTGAGACGAACCATGGAGGCCCGGAGTTCATGAGCAGACTGTTTGCAGACAGGGCAGCAAAGAAGGCTGCGTCTGCGGAACATCCCGCACGAAAGGCATCTCCCCAAGGGGATGCTGCGGGCATGCCTGCCGGAACGGACCTCTCGAAGCTTACGAGGCTCCAGCTCCTGGAGCTTCTGAAGGATGCTGTGGCAGAGAACGAGCGCCTCAAGAAGGAGCTCGAAGAGACGAAGAAGCAGCTCGAGGACAAGCGCATCGCTATCGATGATTCCGAGTCCCTGGCTGAAGCATCGCTTCGTCTTGCAGGCGTCTTCGTCGCAGCGCAGCGTGCCATCGACCTCTATGGCTACAACATCGATCTCCAGAGGGCAGAAGCAGAAGGTACAGAGCAGGAAGCTGCGGAAGAAGGCGAAACTGCTGCCGAGCCGGCAGATGGAGCCGATATTTCCGATGCTGCATCCGAGGAGGCGTCCGATCGATGAAGACGTCTCAGGAAAAGAAGCAGGAACAGAAGGATGTCTTGCTTCCCAGCACCGAGCAGATCGAAGCCGAGCTTGCCCGCGAGCAGAAGAAGCATTCCAAGAGCAGAAGAGCAAGGAATGCCATGGTGGCGCTTGCTGCCGTCTTTGCAGGGGCTGTCCTTCTCTCCATGCTGGTACTTCCTCTCTACCGCATCTACGGCGACTCGATGACGCCTACCCTCGAAGAGGGCGATGTGGTCATGGCGTACAAGACGGGGGAGTTCAAGAGCGGAGACCTCGTCGTCTTCTCCTACAACAACAAGACGCTCGTGAAGCGTGTCATAGCAGTGCCAGGAGACTGGGTCGATATCGATGATTCGGGCAATGTCTCCGTGAATGGGCAGGTACTTGATGAGTCCTACCTCCATGGAGAGAAGAGCCTGGGGCAGACCGATATCCAGTTCCCGTATCAGGTGCCCGAAGGAAAGTGTTTCGTCCTCGGCGACCACAGGAGTGTCTCCGTCGATTCGCGCCTCTCTCAGATGGGTGCCATCCCAGGAGAGCAAATCGTGGGAAAGGTCGTATTCCGCATCTGGCCCCTTGCCTCTATAGGCGGCCTTGAATAGGGGCTTTCCATCTTACGCACGCAATGCCCGAAAGATAGGACATGAGACATGCAGATCATCCAGGAAAGGGAGTCCGGTCCCTGAGAGATGCCCGGAACACCTAGGCAACCAGGCTTTCGCCCCCACGAAAGCTTGAGATAGCAGAGCACGAAGACAAGCAAAACGTACGGAATCAGAAGAGAGAAGGATACATGAGCAAGACAAAGAACCTGCTCGAGCGTGCGGCGACTGCCATCCTGGCAGTCGCCATGGCGCTCGTGCTGCTGCCGGCAAGTGCATTTGCCGGCACGGCGGCAACTACCTACAAGCTGACGCTCACTGGCACTGCTACCGGTCACACCTATGAGGCATATCAGATCTTCACAGGTGACCTCTCGACGAATGCTGACGGCAACAAGGTCCTCTCCAACGTGGAGTGGGGTACCGGCGTCACCTATACCGGCACCGAGACTGCTGCTGAGGTTGCAGAGAAGCTTGCAGCTGGCACAATGACGCTTGCAGACCTCGAGGACAAGCTCACGCTCACGACGCCAGCCAAGACTGTCCAGTCCGCAAAGGACAACACCGAGATTGACGACCTTGCCGCTGGCTACTATCTCGTGAAGGACAAGGACAACACCCAGGACGAAAAGTCCGATGCCTATACGAAGTTCATCGTGCAGGTCGTAGGCCCCACCAGCGTTGCCATCAAGTCCGGCGTTCCGACCGTGACCAAGAAGGTCAAGGATACGAATGACTCTACCGGCGCCATCTCTGACTGGCAGGACTCCGCCGATGCTGATATCAACGATTCCGTGTCCTTCCAGATCACCGGTACGCTGCCCAGCAACTACGCGGACTACTCCAAGTACAGCTACGTCTTCACCGATACCATGTCCAAGGGCCTGAGCTATACGGCCAACAGCGCCGTCATCACGCTTTACGCAAATTCTACGGACGCAGCTGCAGGCACGAATGGCACGGTCATCACCGATAACTTCACCGAGAATATCGCTGATTACTCAGGCACCGATACTGACTATGCCGACGGCAAGGTCATCACCTGGACCGAGAAGGATGCAAACGGTCTCAAGGACATTGCAGCTGTCACCAAGGACTCTGTCATAGTCGTCACCTACACCGCCAAGCTGAACTCCGATGCCAAGATCGGTGCTGAAGGCAATCCCAACGAGGTTGATCTTACCTACTCCAACAACCCGAACAAGGGCGGAGAGGGCGAGACCGGCAAGACCCCGAAGGACAAGAACATCGTCTTCACCTACAAGGCAACCGTGAACAAGGTCGACGAGAACAACAATGCACTTGCTGGCGCAGCCTTCACTCTGCAGAAGTTCGATCACGCTCAGAACAAGTACGTCGACGTCAAGACTGTCTCTGCTGATGACGCCAAGGCTGTCGGTGACTCCGATGTTAAGAACTCCTTCGAGTTCTCTGGCCTCGACGACGGCGACTACCAGCTCGTCGAGAGCACGACGCCTGCCGGCTACAACACCATCGAGCCGATCAAGTTCCAGATCTCCGCGACGCACGAGACGGACTCTGCCGATCCGAAGCTAACGGCGCTCTCCGGCAACAAGCTGGATGGCACGACCTACAATGGCACGTTCCTGACCGCTGAGTTGACGAAGGAAACGAACCTGCCTACAGGCAGCCTTACCGGTACCGTCCAGAACAAGAAGGGCTCTGTCCTTCCGTCCACGGGCGGCATGGGCACCACGATGCTCTATGTCGGCGGCGCAGCACTCGCAGCTGTGGCAGCCTTCGGCATCTATCAGCTCCGCAAGAAGGAGAACGAGGCTTAAGCCTCAGTCTCTCTGACGAAACGTTCCGCGGCAGGCCGGAACCTTGGGTCTGCCGCACCCGACCCTGGAAGACTGTGACTTGAAGAGGAAGCGCAACAAGAAGGTTCTGATTGCCGAGATCATCCTCGGCTGCCTGCTTCTGGCAGGCCTTGGCATGATGCTCTATCCCACTGTTTCTGATTGGTGGAACAAGCAGCATCAGTCAGAGGCCATTGCCACCTATCAGCAGGCAGTCTCTGACAACTCGGCAGAGAAGAACCAGGAACTCTGGGATGAAGCAGTCGCCTACAACGCAACGCTTCAGCCGGGAACCTCCCGGTTTACGCTCACGGAAGATGAGCTTGCCCAGTATGAGAGCCTCCTCAATGTCACTGGTACCGGCATCATGGGCTATGTGAGGATCCCCAAGATCAATGTGGAGCTCCCCATTTACCATGGCACAGACGATGCCACGCTCCAGATAGGTGTGGGACATATTCCGGGCTCCTCGCTTCCGGTTGGAGGGCTCGGGACCCACACCGTGATCTCAGGGCACAGAGGTCTTCCCTCGGCGCGTCTCTTCACGGATATCGACCAGCTCGAAGAAGGAGATCTCTTCGAGATAGATGTCCTGGGAAAGACGCTGACCTATCAGGTGGACCAGATCAGGACCGTGCTTCCGGACGAGCTCCAGGACCTGGATATCGACCCCAACATGGACCTGGCTACGCTTGTAACCTGCACGCCCTACGGCGTGAATACCCACAGGCTCCTTGTCAGGGGACATAGGGTAGATACGCAGCAGCTTGCAGCGATTGACGGCAATGCCACAAAGATAGATCCGGTCATTGCTGCACTTGCAGCAACTGCAGCAGTGGCACTCATCTTCTGCCTCGTACGCGCTATCGTGCAGAAGAGGCAGCAGCATCAAATGGACGCTCTCTCCAGAAAGGATGGCACAGATGCCAAGAGCTAGGACAGGATGGAAGCTGCAGGCGATGGGCCTTGCCTTCCTCATGGCTCTCTCGCTCCTGCTCCTGCCGAATGTGGCCAAGGCCACCGAGGCAGCTTCTGGACAGAGAGTGGATACCTCCTACGCAGGAGAGATTGTCCTCAAGGCTTGTCCCGTCGACGGACAGACCTTCACGGTCTATCGTGTGGCGACTATGGGCACAGATGGCAGCATCACGGCCGTGGATGCACTCCGCCCTGCGGTCGAGGCTACCGGCATGGACCCTGCTACCCTTACTTCAGGAGATGTCTCTGCGGACATGATGCAGCAGATGGCAGAGAGCTGGAAAGGCTATGTGCTCTCTGATGCTTCCTCGTTCTGGAATGCTTCAAAGACTGCCAAAGGCGGCACTGCCACATTCTCTGGCCTTGTTCCTGGCTGCTATCTCATCGTGGCAGATACCTATACCTCGGGGAACATGACCTGGCTCGGCTCGTCCTGGCTTGTCACCATCCCTTCCGTCAACGCTGATGGCACCTACATCTACTCCCAGGATGTGGAAGCCACGAAGCTTGTGAGTGTCGAGACCCAGGAGTTCGAGAACGTGGTCCAGAAGCTCTGGAAGGACGCAGGGAACCACCCCTCATCTGTGGAGGTGGAGATCTACAACGGAAGCGAGCTCTACAAACAGGTGACGCTCGATGCCTCCAATGACTGGACCTTTGCCTGGGAAGGGGAGGGTTCCTGGTCTGTGAAGGAAGCAGAGGACAGCGCGTCTGGATACAAGGCGTCCATCTCCTCTTCCGTGAAGACCGAGGGCACGACTACAACCTCTGTCTGGCAGATCACGAACACCGGAACTACCACCACAAAGACCACGACAGAGAAGCTCAAGGACATGGGCGATACGAACGGCCAGAACCTGATGCTTGCCCTTATGGGCGCAGGTGCAGCGCTGCTCGTCCTGGGAATCGTCCTTTCACGCAGAAGGAGGGACGCCTGAGACCGTGAGTGCGAGAAAGCTTGGAGCAGGCAGATTCCTCGCTATTGCCGGCATCGCCCTTCTGGTGGCGGCCTTGGCAATAGGAATCAAGGGATGGATGGACGGACGGACGCGGCAGAGCGAAAGCTCTGAGGTCGCATCTTCTGTGCTCTCGAAGCTCGATGAGGTGGGAACTCCTGCCTCGGGCGGCGAGGCCACGATCGTGCCAGCCAATCTTCCGGTACTCGAGCTTGAGGATACGGATATCGCAGGCAGGCTCCAGATCTCTTCTATCGCACTCGACCTGCCGGTTGCCGCATCGAAGGATGCAGCAGGGCTTCTGCCGTACCTGAGCTCTGAGCGCTCTTCCTCTCTTGCAATCAAGGGAGAGTCCTATGAAGGGGAAGGTGCCTTCGGAAAGATCGACTCTCTTGCAGCAGGTGCGGTGGTCACCTTCACGGAGATGGACGGGAAGTGTGCACGCTTCCGTGTCATGGGCTCGGGCACGACATCAGAGGAGTTCAACGACTCCTACGACCTGATTATGTATTGGACTGACGCATTCGGCACGAAGCACTGGGCGGGCTGCTCTCTGGCCTCCTGACGGCTCTTTGAGCCTATCCGGGAGGGCACAGTGAAGCCCACAGAGGTTTCTTGGAAGAAGCGGCGTAGCAACAGCTGGAGACAACATGAGCACGCTATTCGATAAAGCTAGGAAGATGCTCGAGAAGAACCGCGAGCAGAGAAGATGGCAGAGGCACATGGGGGCAGCTGCCCTCCTCGTGGGTGCTGTCATCTGCGCTCTCCTCATCGGCACGGCCACGGCTCTCTCTGGTGCAGGCACCCTCTCGAAGGCCCTGACCAAGAACTCTGGCCTCTTCTGGCGCGAGAGCGGTACGGGGGAGTCTGCCTGGCAGCAGGTGGACTCGGAGACTCCTCTCGCAGAGGACTCTGAGCTCAGGCTCCGCCTTGCCTTCACGATGGACGCAGCAGACCTCAAGGATGGCGCAAGCTACAGCTATGCGCTGCCTGAGGGCCTTGCGGTCGAAGACGCGGAGAGCGTAGAGGTCTATGACGGAACGGGAGCAGAGAATGGTTCCGAGACTGGTGCGGTAGCGGCTTCTGGCCTCACAGCTTCCCTCAAGGACAACATCCTCACGGTCGCCTATGCAGGAGAAGAGAACGAGACCGCAGAAGGCACTGTCTCCTTCTATGTGGATGTCGACTTCACGTTTGCAGACCTTGTGACAGACGACGAAGGCGCAGCAAAGCTCAAGCTGAATGATGAGATCACGCTTTCTGTCGTGAAGGCGCAGGAGACGGCTGCGGCTGAGGAAACGACCTCTACTAGCAGCGAATCAGCGAGCGCTGCAGCTGCAGAATCCGCAGTAGTTGCAGCAACTACAGCTGAGAACACTTCTACTGACAGCACTTCTACCGAAAGCGATAACGAGGTTTCTGCTGCCAAGGCAGCAACGGTCGAAGAGAACTCTGGAGAAGTCGCTACAACCGAAAGCACCGATGCAGGGGCTTCTGCGACTGCAGCCACCGAAGCAGTGAGCAATGACGCAAGTTCAGCAGCTGCTGCTTCCACTGTGGACGGAAGCACGTACCTGACGAGCGCCAAGCTCTCCAAGAACGTGAATGGCACGTGGCAGGAGACGACCGAATTTACTGAAGGCGACAACGCACGTGTCGATCTGGCATTCACGTTCCCCACCGGCACCATTACCCCGACAGCTAAGACCGTAACATATCAGCTGCCTGACGGTGTGCGTCCCACCAAGGAGATTGCCGGTCAGGCGGTGTACCAGAACGGCGTGCAGGTGGGCACGTTTGATGTGTCCACGGCGGGCCTGGTCACCATCACGTTCAACGACGACTACGCCACGGGCAACACGATCGTCGCCTCGCTGTATTTCGAGGGCACGGTCGAACGCACGGGCGATTCCGCAGACGGCACGATCCAGTTCAGCGATACTGATCAGACCACCATCTCCGTCAACCCAAAGGCCACGACGAACGACGTGCATATCGCCAAGGCAGCTACGCTGAATTCGGGGCATGACGGGGCAACCTATACCGTAACCGTGACGACGAACAACGGCACGGATGGCAGCCGCATAGAGATTAATGATGCTGTGACAAGCGACTCGAACGTGTCGTATACCGACTTCTACAACAAGAGCACCCTGCAGGTCGTGAAAAAGACGCCTGCATCGGACGCTGGTACGGTCATCGACCCGTCTACCTACACCGTCACGTGGGATACGCAGAACGGCAAGCCACACTACTCGATCAAGTATCTGTCAAATCTTGCAGCGGGCGAAAGCTACGTTATTACCTATACGGCAAGCTTTGCTCAGCAGAGCCCAGATGCCGATGCGAGCATCGTGAACCGGGCGAGCGCCAATACACCTGCGCTGGGCACGAGCGCGACTGCTACTGTCAGCTGGAAGACCGACGATGTCAAGACCGGCAAGTATAGTTCGGGATGGCTCTACTGGGATGTGACGCTGAACCGCAACAACAAGAGCATGGCCAGCTTCACGATGACGGACACGCTGCCAGGAGCCCTTGTAGGCGCGATTACGGTAACGGATTCTTCTGGCAAGACGATCCTGACCCTGAACAAGGGCAACAACTACACGGCTACGTCGGATTCCGGCGTGGCAGGCATCTACGACGATAGCAGCAGGCAGCTCTCGCTGAAGTGGCCTGAGACGAGCTCTGATACGGGCACCTATACGGTTTCGTATCGTACGAGCACCTCGGCGGGCACGGGTGACGAAACTGTCACCAATACAGCGAACACCGTCTATAGAGACGGGACCAAGCATGCGGCTTCGGCAAGCGTGACATTCACCCATAACGGAGCGTGGGGCGTCAGCAAGGTCAACAGGAGCCATACGTTTGCCGGAAATGGCACGTATACCTTCAGCTGGCGTGTTACCGCTACTGCGCCTGAAGGGGCATCCGGCAGCTATACGATCAGCGATACCCTTGGCAATCTCACGGGCCAGGACGGCTACGATTACGGTTCGGCGGGCCACTATGTCGTTGCATTGGATCTCTTCCAGACCCTTTCGCTGCAGGGTATAAGCGTCACGGGCAAAACAACGACCTTCAATTTGATTTCATATGGAACCGCCGACGATGGATCCATCAATCTTTATGACTTTACCACCGGCAAACTTGCCGCAACTGCAAAGGTAGCCATGTACGATGCCACCGGCAATTTGGTCTCGAATGACAGCAGCGGCCACGTGAAGAGCTTCGCTGTGACCATCACACCTGTTGACACAACGCTGTCATATGCGAACTCTTCGACGACCATGATCTATGAGTCGACGGTCGATACGAACTCGAATACCATCCCTGATGGCGCAGTTGTCACGGCTGGAAATACAGCAAGAGTGGGGCTCATCAGCAGCTACGACGAGGCACAGGTCGGCAAGACGCAGAAGTTCTCCAAGCAGGTACTGATTGGCAGCAGCTGGACAAGTGCCGACAAGACGGTGGAGTACGTAAAGACTTCCGATTCGAGTACCAATGATCCGAACAGGCTGACGTACCGTCTGATGGTCGATACGACCAATGCGAGCGGCGATATCGTAATCACCGATACGCTGCCTGAGGGCATGTCCTACGTTGCCGGCTCGGCACAGCTTGTGCAGACCATCAATGGTGTCGACGAATACAAAACATCCAGCATCACGCCGAGCGTGAGTGGGCAGAAGCTTGCCTTCACAATCAAGAGCCGCCGCTACGAGACTCCGGGGCTGTACTACATCAGCTACAAGGCGTCCTGGAGCGGAGACTCGTATTGGGACGATCCGACTCACTTTCAGAAGACCTATACCAACACGGCGACCTGGGGCGACAGCACGGTCGACGACACCGTGACGATACATCGCGAACCCACCTATGTCGTGAAGAAGGGCGCCCAGGTTTACGGCGATGATGGAAAGCCGACAAACCGCGTGAAGTACACAGTGACCATCAATCCGGCGGCAAGCGACCTTGTTCCGTCGTCAGAGCAGCTGACGCTCACCGATAAGCTGTCCGGCTATGGCACAGCATCGCCGACGTTGGATGCTGCAACCGTGAAGCTCTATGCCTATAGCGCAACGGCAACCGATCATATTGGCACCGAGCTTTCGAAGGCGCTCTATACCGTAAGCTACGATGCTCAGAGGCAGACGATGACGGTGAAGCTGCCGGACAGCATGGCGTGTGTACTCGTGTACGAGTACACGCTTGATGGGTTTAGCGGACTTGCCAGCGACCTCAAGATATCGAACACGGCGACGCTCGAGGGAGTGTGGTCGAGCCAGACCGGTACGGCAATCGAGCACAGCACCTCAGGCGCTGTGTCTACGCAGGGTCAGTTCACGCTCTACAAGGTCGATGCTGATGACTACAAGACGACACTCACGGGAGCCAAATTCGATTTGTACTCCGGCAAAAGTGGCAGCTTTGCTGTCGCACGGCCTGATGTCAACGTTGACAACAGCATAAGCTGGGACCTTCTTTCTCCCACTAAAGCTCCCTTCGAGCATGACGTACTCTACAAGTTCGTGGAGACCCAGGCACCTGATGGCTACGCACTGTCCAGCACGCCGGTCTATGTTGTATGGCTGAACGACGGAGAGACGGCAGATCAGGCTTGGGCCGCTATCTTGAGCTCAATCAAGACGAATGCGGATGGCACACAGATTGCCCAGTCCGATGTTTACTTCATCCCGTATACCGGTGGCAGCATCTATGTGCCGAACACCTACTCGAGGCTGACGGTCCAGAAGATCTGGACAGCACCTGACGGTACAGAGCTCCCTTCCGAACAGATTGGCGTTAAATCCATAACCGTGAAGCTCTATCGGGATGTGAAAAACTCTGACGGAACCATCACGCAGACACAGGATCTTGCCGATACCGTGAGCATCATTCCCGATGCAAAGGGTGCATGGATAAATACCTGGGATAACCTTAAGAAGACGGGTGACGATGGCACGGTATACGTCTACCGCGTCGAAGAGGAAGGCCTTGAGCACAGCTACAGGGCGTCGTATCTGAACAATGATGTGCAGACAGGAACAATCACGATCAACAACACGCAGGCCTACCAGCTGCCTAAGACGGGCGGCATTGGAGATTTGCCGTTTGTGGCAGGAGGTGCTGCACTTGCAGCAGCTGCCGTGGTGGCCTTCATAGCCCTTCGCCGCAGGACCTCATAGCACGCGTCCCGATTGCTTGAGACAGCAGGCCGGCATCCTGAATAGGGGATGCCGGCCTGCTTTTCTCTACAAATATATAAGAAGTGAAATGGAAGCTGAGAGATGCAGTGCTCAGTCTTCCTGCTTCTTCTTGGACTTCGAGTCCTTCCTGTCTGCCTTCTTCGGCTTCTTGCGGTAGCGGTCAGGGCGCTCGAAGGAAGGGCAGATGCCTGCAAGCATGCAGCTCTCGCACAGGGGGTGCTGTGCCTTGCAGGTCTCACGTCCGAAGTGGATCCACTGCTCGTTGACGTCGGGCCAGAGGTCCTTCGGGATGAGCTTCAGGAGATCCTGCTCAGCTGCCAGGGGAACAGGTGCCTTCGTGAGCCCCAGCCTTGTGGCAATGCGGAAGACATGGGTGTCCACGGCTATGCCTTCGCAGTCGTGGAACGCCTTGTTGAGGACGATATTGGCGGTCTTCCTGCCGACACCGGGGAGCTTTGTGAGCTCCTCCATGGTGCGTGGCACCTCGCCTCCATGCTCTGCCACGATGATCTGTGCTGCTTCGACGGCGTGCTCTGCCTTGGCACGCCAGAAGCCTATGGAGCGGATGACTTCGCCTACCTCTGCAGGGTCTGCCTGTGCCAGGGCATAGGGGTCGGGCCAGCGGCGGAAGAACTCGGGCGTCACGCGGTTCACGCCGGCATCGGTCGTCTGTGCAGAGAGCATGACGGCTATAAGGAGCGTGTAAGGGTTGTAGTAGTCAAGGGCGCTCTCGGCTCCGCCATATTTCTCCTCCATGCGCCGGCATACCTCTTCGGCGCGCTTCTTCTTCGATGCAAGAGACTCCCGTGGCATGCGATTTTCGCTCCTCTGGCCGGAAACATGTAATTCAGCATCTTCCAGAAATGATAATGGGTTCGCTCAGAGATGGCATGCAGGACATGCAGCATCCCAATGCCCGACATGCCACATTGTCCAAGACGGCCAAAATCGGGCCGCCATTTGAGTATGATAGATGCGCTGGGAGGCGCATCGGTCGTACCGATGAGGGGGAAGGGATAGTCCATGGCTGAAATGACGAAGGATGCCCGCTACCTGATTAGCTCAGACGATGTGTACCTGATGGGCAAGGGAGAGTGGTACCGGAGCTATGACAAGCTCGGAGCCCATCCTGCCACCCAGGACGGAGAGGACGGCTACTGCTTTGCCGTCTGGGCGCCTGGCGTCACCTCCGTACGCCTCGTCGGCGAATTCAATGGCTGGGACGAGAATGCAGACTACCTCTTCGAGACGGAGACGGGCGGCATCTGGTGCGGTTTCGTGCCTGGCGTCCATGCAGATGAGTGCTACAAGTATGCAATAGAGCCTACGCCTGGCGCTGAGCTCATCTACAAGGCAGACCCGTATGCCTTCCATGCCCAGTGCCCGCCCGATACGGCATCCGTCACGACGGATATCCGCCACTATGAGTGGGGCGACAATGCCTGGATGCTCGAGCGCAACAAGAGGAAGATGCTGGAGTCCCCGCTCAACATCTTCGAGGTGCATCTGGGATCCTGGAAGCGCCACGATGACGGACTCAACGGCAACGGCACGGAGCCTCCGGCAGGGGAGCGCGCGGGCGGCAGCTACCTTACCTACGACGAGCTCTCTGTGGAGCTCGTGGACTACGTGAAGAAGATGGGCTACACCCATATCGAGCTTCTTCCCATCATGGAGCATCCGTTCGATGGCTCCTGGGGCTACCAGATCACGGGCTACTATGCGCCGACCTCCCGCTATGGATCGCCCAAGGAGTTCATGCACTTCATCGACGCCTGCCACGAGGCGGGCATCGGCGTCATCCTCGACTGGGTGCCGGGCGGCTTCTGCAAGGATGCCCAGGGCCTCGGCAACTTCGTGGGCCACAAGCTCTACGAGGAGAAGGAGCATCCGAACTGGGGCACCTACAAGTTCAACCTCGGCAAAGGCGAGGTCAGGACCTTCCTCATCTCCAATGCCCTCTACTGGCTTGACCAGTACCATGCAGATGGCCTGCGCATGGACGGCGTGAGCTCCATGCTCTACATGAACTTCGGCATCGACGATCCTGCCCAGAAGCGCTTCAACTCCAAGGGCACGGAAGAGGACCTCGATGCATCCGAGTTCATCAGGAGGACGAACTCCACGGTCGAGCGCTACCATCCTGATGTCATGATGATTGCAGAGGAGTCCACGGCCTGGCCGCTTGTCACCTATCCTCCTGAGGTCGGAGGCCTCGGCTTCAACTTCAAGTGGGACATGGGCTGGATGAACGATACGCTCCACTACTGCCAGACGGACTTCCCCTGGAGGCCGGGCAACCACAAGCTGCTCACGTTCTCGATCATGTATGCCTTCAACGAGAACTTCATCCTGCCGCTCTCGCACGATGAGGTCGTGCACGGCAAGTGCTCGCTCATCGGCCGCATGCCGGGAGACTACTGGCGCCAGTTCGCTGGCATGAGGGCACTTGCCTTCTACCAGATGACCCACCCCGGCGGCAAGCTCAACTTCATGGGCAACGAGATCGCCCAGTGGATCGAGTGGCGCGAGTATGAGGGCATCCAGTACTTCATGGCAGAGGAGTATGAAGCCCACCACGACCAGCAGGTCTTCATCGCAGCGCTGAACAAGCTCTATACGCAGGAGCCGGCACTCTGGCAGTGCGGCTACGATGCAGCCGGCTTCGAGTGGATCGACGCCGACAATGCAAAGCAGTCCCTGATCTCATTCGTCCGCAAGGGCGACGATCCCAAGGATGATCTTGCAATCGTCATCAACTTCGATGTTGCCGCGCACGAGAACTACCGTGTCGGCATTCCTGCGCCTGGCATCTGGAAAGAGATCTTCACGAGTGACGAGAAGGAGTTTGGCGGCACCGGCATCGCCAATGTCGGCGATATCAAGAGCGAGGACGTGCCCTGGAACGGGCGCGAGAACTCGGTCGTGCTCCGCATCCCGGCACTCGGCGGCATCGTCTTGAAGCGTGTGGGAGACCTGCCCAAGCCGAAGCCTGCGGCAAAGCCCAGGACGAGGAAGACCACGTCCAAGACGTCTGCCAAGGCCGCTCCTGCCAAGGCAGCAGAGGCCGCTGCGGAGAAGTCGGCTCCCAAGAGGGCGCCTGCCCGCAAGGCTCCTGCGAAGAAGGCAGCTCCTGCAAAGGATGCTGCTGCTTCTGCGCCAGCTGCTGTCGCCAAGGCAGCTCCTGCGAAGAAGGCGCCTGCCAAGAAGGAGGCACCGAAGAAAGCTCCTGCCAAGGCAGCTCCTGCCGAGAAGGCGGCGGAGCCTCAAACCCCAGCAACTCCGAAGAAGCGGACAACCCGCTCTTCGAAGCGATAGTTGTATAGGAGGCCTCTCAGGGCCCCAAGATGGAAGGTACGTATGTCAGTACAGCCACAGCTTTTCAAGGACAAGAACGACTTCAAGGAGCAGCTCGAGGCCATGTGCCTCTCCGAGCGTTCCAAGACCTTCGAAGAGTGCACGGACAGGGAGCGCTTCCTGTGCCTCGCACGTCTCATTGCCCAGAAGGCACGCCGCATCGAGGTCGAGTGCCACCCGAAGGACGAGAAGCAGGTCTACTACTTCTCCCTCGAGTTCCTGCTCGGTCCCCTTCTGGACAACTACCTCCTGAACTTCGGCATCCGCGACTTCGTCGAGGACTGCCTCAAGGACATGGGTTCAGACCTTGAGACCCTCTGCGCCAAGGAAGCCGACCCGGGCCTCGGCAACGGCGGTCTCGGCCGTCTTGCGGCCTGCTTCCTCGACTCCATGGCAGCTCTCGGCATCGCCGGCAACGGCAATGGCATGCGCTACCGCTATGGCCTCTTCCGCCAGGAGATCGAGGGCGGACGTCAGGTCGAGAAGACGGACAACTGGCTCCGCTATGGCTTCCCGTGGGAGATCCGCAAGCTCGAGAGCACCGTCACAGTGCGCTTCGGCGGCGAGGTCGTGCGCCACGAGGGTGAGGCTGGCAGCTACTGGTTCACCTGGGAAGGCGGCGAGAAGGTAGACGCCGTCCCGTACGATGTGCCTATCGTCGGCTTCGGCGGCACCTGCGTGAACAAGCTCCGCATCTGGGGCGCAAAGCCGCATACGCCTGACTTCGATCTCGATGCCTTCAATGCCGGCGACTATGCCAAGGCATTCAAGTTCCGCTCCGATGTCGAGGCCATCTCCACGATCCTCTACCCGAACGATGCGGGCGAGCATGGACGTCTTCTGCGCCTCAAGCAGGAGTACCTCTTCGTCTCTGCAGGCCTGCAGTCGATCCTTCACACCTATGAGCGCAACTTCGGCCCCGATGCCTGGGAAGACCTCCCGAAGCATGTCTGCATCCACACGAACGATACGCACCCGGCGCTCTGCGGCCCCGAGCTCATGCGCATCCTCGTCGATGAGAAGGGCCTTGACTGGGATACGGCCTGGAAGATCGTGACGGCGACTGTCTCCTACACGAACCACACGATCATGCCGGAAGCCCTCGAGAAGTGGCCGATTCCGATGCTCCGCGCCCAGCTTCCGCGCACCTACATGTTCATCGACGAGATCGACCGCCGCTACCGCGAGTCCTTCCCGCATGATGCGGAGAACTGGATGGACCAGCTCCAGAAGACGGCAATCCTCTGGGATGGCCAGTGCCGCATGGCAAACCTCTCCGTCATCTGCTCGCACTCCGTGAACGGCGTCTCTGCCCTCCATACGGACATCCTCGAGAAGTCGACGCTCAAGGACTTCTACGACCTCACGCCGGAGAAGTTCAACAACAAGACGAACGGCGTCTCGCACCGTCGCTTCCTCGCAGAGGCCAACCCTGCCTATGCAAAGCTCATCACCAATGCAATCGGCGATGGCTGGCTCAAGGATGCCTATGAGCTCGAGAAGCTCATCCCGTATGAGAAGGACGAGTCGTTCCTGAAGGATGTCCATGCTGCCAAGCAGACGGAGAAGGAGCGCCTTGCCCGCTACATCAAGGACACGACGGGCGTCGAGCTCGATCCGACCACGATCTTCGATGTCCAGGTCAAGCGCTTCCATGCCTACAAGCGCCAGCTCCTGAACGTCTTCAAGGTCCTCGACATCTACAACCGTCTCCTCGCAGATCTTTCCTTCAAGCCGCAGCCGACGTCCTTCATCTTCTCCGGCAAGGCTGCCCAGAGCTATGACTTCGCAAAGGAAGTCATCCGCCTTATCAACTCCGTCGCCGACGTGATCAACAACGACGACCGTGTGAACCAGACGATCAAGGTCGCCTTCGTCCCGAACTTCGCTGTCTCGAATGCCCAGCTCATCTATCCGGCATCCGATATCTCCGAGCAGATCTCCACGGCAGGCACCGAGGCCTCCGGCACGTCGAACATGAAGCTCATGTACAACGGCGCCCTCACCCTCGGCACCTACGACGGCGCAAACGTCGAGATCTGCAAGCTCGTGGGCGACGAGAACATCAAGATCTTCGGCCTTCGGACCGAAGAGGTCGACGAGCTCAAGGCATCCGGCCGCTACTACGCCTGGGATGAGTACAATGCCGACCGCGACCGCCTCGGACGTGTCGTGGACGAGCTTGTGGATGGCACGTTCTCGCGCCTTTCCGGCAACTTCGAGAGCATCCATGACTACCTCATGGTCAACAACGATCCGGACCTCGTGCTCAAGGACTTCCGTGCTTACGTCCAGGCATGGGAAGAGCTCACGAACGACTATCCTGACACGATCAAGTGGAACCGCGCGGCGCTTCACAACACCGCTAAGGCCGGATACTTCTCTTCCGACCGAACAATCCGCGAGTATGCCCACGATATATGGCATATAGATAAGTAAATCCTTTGCTTATCCGGAAGCTGAAAGGGGAGAATCGGTATGAGCAAGAAAGAGTGCCTCGCAATGCTGCTTGCAGGCGGACAGGGCAGCAGGCTCAAGGCGCTGACGAGCGAGGTGGCGAAGCCTGCCGTCTCGTTTGGCGGCAAGTTCCGCATCATCGACTTCGCGCTGTCCAACTGCGCGAACTCGGGCATCACGACTGTCGGCGTCCTGACCCAGTACCGTCCGTATCTGCTCCATTCCTACATCGGCTCGGGCGAGGCGTGGAACCTCGACGAGCGCTCGGGCGGTGTCTCCATCCTTCCGCCGTTCGCGACGCAGTCTGGCGGTGCCTGGTATGAGGGCACGGCCGACGCCGTGACGCAGAACCTTGGCTACATCGAGCAGAACGATCCTGATTATGTGCTGATCCTTTCGGGCGACCAGCTCTATCGCATGGACTATAACGACATGCTCGAGAACCACAAGCGCCACAACGCCGATCTGACCATCGCCGTCATGCCGGTCCCCTGGGAGGAAGCGCCGCGCTTCGGCATCCTCACCACGGACGACGACGAGCGCATTCTCAAGTTCACCGAGAAGCCTGCGCATCCCGATTCGAACCTCGCTTCCATGGGCATCTATATCTTCAACGCCGACCTTCTGGTCGAGACGCTGAAGGAGGACGCCAAGGACCCGAACTCCGAGCACGACTTCGGCAAGAACATCATCCCGAAGCTGCTTGATGCCGGCAAGCGCCTCTACACGTACCGCTTCGAGGGCTTCTGGCGCGATGTCGGTACCATCGCCTCCTACCACGAGACGAACATGGAGCTCCTGGGCTCCGAGCCGGCGTTCGACCTCTACGACCAGGAATCCCCGATCATGAGCAACACCGTGCCGATGCCGCCGCACTATGTCGGCCCTGACGCCTCCATCGATGACTGCCTCGTCGACAATGGCTGCAGGATTCTGGGCCAGGTCAGGCATTCGGTCATTTCTGCCGGCGTCTATGTCGGCCCCCATACCATCGTCGAGGATTCCGTGCTTCTGCCGGGTGCCCGCGTGGAGGAAGGCTGCCGCGTCGTCAATGCCATCCTCGGCGAGCGCGCTGTCGTCGAGAAGAATGTCGACTTTGGCAGCAAGGATGCGGATACGGCAGTGGCAGGCAATGACGCCGTGATTACGAAGGGAGAGGAGTAGCCGTGGCAAAGGTCGTAGGACTCATCACCACCAATTATTCCACGCACCATCCAAGCCAGTTCGTCGAAGGCGTGCGCCCGGTCGCGGCAACGCCGGTTCTCGGCCGCTACCGCATGATCGACTTCACGCTCTCCAATATGGTCAACGCAGGTCTTAGCACCGTTGGTCTCATCATGCCGGACAACTACCGTCCGGTCATCGACCATGTCGGTGCCGGCAAGGACTGGGGTCTTGACCGCAAGAACGGCGGCCTCTTCCCGCTTCCGGGATCCTCGTTCGGCATGAGCCGCGTCGGCGGCCGCTTCCTCATCCGCGACTTCGAGGCGAACCGCGACTTCCTGCGCCGCTCGAAGTCCGACTATGTGATCGTCTCCGGCTGCAACTTCCTCTACACGACCGATCTCAAGAAGATCGTCGATGCCCACATCGCGTCCGGCGACGATATCACCGTCGTCACCTACCGTGCGAATGAGGACTCCGAGGACGTCAATGCTGTCGTGAAGGACGACAAGGGCGCATTCGCCGGCATCAAGACAGGCTCTGCCTTCGGCGACGCTGCCTTCATGGACCTCTTCGTTATCGGCACGCAGAAGCTCGAAGAGCTCCTGGGTTGGTATCGCGATGTCGACCACCTCGATCTCTTCGATGCCCTCAAGGAGGATCTCGACGAGGTCCGCGTCGGCACCTATGACTACGAGGGCTATGTGGCGCCGATCTTCTCGAAGGAGGCCTACTTCAAGCGCTCGATGGAGCTCCTCGATCCGGCGCTCCAGGAGCAGCTCTTCACGAACGACCTGCCGGTCATGACAAAGGCACACGACACGACGCCTGCCAAGTACGAGCCGGGCGCACATGTGGCGAACTCGCTCGTCTCCTCCGGCACGAAGATCTACGGCACAGTGAAGAACTCCATCATCGGCCGTGCCTGCGTGATCGAGCCGGGTGCCACCGTCACGAACGCGATTCTTGTCCGTTCGGTCACGGTCAAGGCCGGCGCCCACATCGAGAACGCGATCATCGACCGCAACAATGAGATTGCTGCTGGCACGGTCCTTCGTGGCACGTCCGACGCAGTGCTGGTCCTTCCCAAGGGCAACGACTAGCGCCGAGAAAGCGGGAGCATCCATGGCTGTCAGAAGAAAGCTCAACATCCTCTTCGCCGCGTCCGAGGTTGTGCCGTTCGTGAAGACGGGCGGCCTGGCCGACGTCGCAGGATCGCTCCCGCGTGCACTCAAGCACGCAGGAGCCCATGTCGCCGTCATCCTTCCGAAGTACTCGAAGATTTCTGATGGGTACAAGGCGCAGATGCAGCACATCTGCGAGTTCTACGTGCCGCTCTCCTGGCGCAATGTCTGGTGCGGCATCGACAAGCTCACGCTCAATGACCTCGACTTCTACTTCGTGGACAACGAGGCCTACTTCAAGCGTGATGGGATCTACGGCTACTACGACGATGGAGAGCGCTTCGCCTTCTTCTCGAAGGCCATCCTGGAATGCCTCCAGCATGTGCCGGAGCTCGGCGACATCGACGTGCTGCACTGCAATGACTGGCAGTGCGCCCTGGCGCCCGTGTTCCTGCGCGAGTTCTACCGGGACATCCCCCTCTACGACAACATCAAGACGGTCTTCACCGTCCACAATGCGAAGTTCCAGGGGCAGTTCTCGGACAAGATGCTGAACGATGTCCTGGGCCTGGCAGGCATCCCTGCCGCACGCGACCAGCTGGCCGCAGGCCCAGGAGGCATCAACTACATGAAGGGTGCCCTCTGCTATTCGGACGCCCTCACCACGGTCTCGCCGACCTACGCCGACGAGCTCCAGATGCCGTTCTACGGCGAGAACCTCGACGGCATCTTCCGCCGCCGCCAGAACGTGCTCTCGGGCATCCTCAACGGCATCGATGTGAATGCCTGGAACCCGAAGACAGACCCCGAGATTGCGGCTGCCTACTCCGAGGAAGACATGTCCGGCAAGGCTGCCTGCAAGAAGGCGCTCCAGGAGGAGCTGGGTCTTGCTGTCGACCCCGACAAGCCTCTTGTCGCAATGGTTGGCCGCCTCACGGAGCAGAAGGGCATCGGCCTTGTCCGCTATGCGATGGACTACCTCATGAGCCGCGGCATCCAGATGGCCGTGCTCGGCACCGGCGACAAGGACCTCGAAGATGCCTTCAAATACTTCGACTGGAAGTACAACGACCAGCTTGCTGCCTGCATCACGTTCGACTCTGCGCTGTCGCACCGCATGTACGCGGGTGCGGATCTCTTCCTCATGCCGTCAGAGTTCGAGCCCTGCGGCCTTTCCCAGATGATTGCCATGCGCTATGGCACGCTTCCGGTCGTGCGAGAGACGGGCGGCCTCAAGGATACCGTCATCCCCTACAACCGCTTCACGGGCGAGGGAACGGGCTTCAGCTTCGCGAACATCAATGCCGACGAGATGACCAATGCGCTTCTCACGGGCTGCGAAGTGTACTGGACGGACAAGGACGTGTGGGCACAGCTCCAGCGTCAGGCAATGTCGCAAGATTTCAGCTGGAAGAGGGCAGCGAACGACTACCTGGACCTGTATCATAGTCTTCACCCTGAGGTCCAGCGCTACAACAAGCGCCGCGATTAGGCAGGGTAGAGAGACAGGTCACCTTGCACGCATTGCATATAAGTTCGGATCCGACGTATCGGAGTCCTTTTGGTGCCGCCCCTTGTGGCGGCACTGTCGTGCTCAGCCTCGATATCTGGGACGACTTTGGTGCCTCAGCCGATATCCGCACCTGGGTGGATGGCAAAGGCGAGTACATCTATCACATGGACCGCGAGGAGGCAGGAGACCACCTGCACTTCACCGGCTCCTTCGAGGTCCCGGACCCTGAGATCCTCTGGTACTACTTCAAGATCTATGGCTCCGATGGCTCCGTCTGCTGGTATGGCACGAAGAACGGCGCCACGTCGGGCGAAGGCGAGCTTGTGTGGTATGAGCCTTCGAGCTGGCAGATCTCTGTCTACCTCACGAGGAAGACGCTTCCTCTGTGGTACACGAAAGGCATCGTCTACCAGATCTTCCCGGATCGCTTCGCACGCGGCGCCGACTGGCGCGAGCGTGTCGATGCGGCGCTCTCGGTCAAGAGGAATGGCCCTGGACGCCGCCTGGTCGAGGACTGGGACACCGAGCCCCGCTACCAGAAGGATGCCTCGGGCGATATCGTGGCCTGGGACTTCTACGGCGGCACGCTTTCCGGCATCGCAGAGAAGCTCGACTATCTCGAGGCGCTCGGCGTCACAGTGCTCTATCTGAACCCGATCTTCGAGGCTGCCTCGAACCACCGCTATGACACGGCCGACTACATGAAGGTCGACCCGATGCTCGGCGACACGGAGGCCTTCCAGGAGCTCTGCCGCGCTGCGGAGGCGCATGGCATGGCAATAATGCTCGACGGCGTCTTCAACCATACGGGCTGCGATTCGCGCTACTTCAACAAGTACGGCAACTATCCCGAGGTTGGCGCCTTCCAGAGCAAGGACTCTCCGTACCGCTCCTGGTACGAGATCGACGATTCGGGCGAGTATGCCTCCTGGTGGGGCGTGGGCGACCTGCCTGACGTCCGCGAAGAGGACCCGGGCTACCACGAGTTCATCTGCGGCAAGGACGGCGTCGTCCGCCATTGGCTGCGCCTTGGTGCCCGTGGCTGGAGGCTCGATGTGGCAGATGAGCTTCCCGAAGATTTCATCCGTGATATCTCGAGCGCCGCACGTGCCGAGCGTGCCGATGCTGCTGTCATCGGCGAGGTCTGGGAAGATGCCTCGAACAAGGTTGCCTACGGCGAGCCGAGGCACTACCTTCTGGGCGGCGAGCTCGACTCTGCGATGAACTATCCCTTCAGGGGAGCCGTGCTCGACTTCCTCCTGAACAAGGTCGATGCCTACGAGACGGCAGCACGCTTCGAGCAGCTCTATGAGAACTATCCGCACGATGCGTTCTATTCGGCCCTGAACCTTCTGGGCTCCCATGACAGGAGCCGCATCCTGACGCTTCTGGGCGGCGCTCCCGACCCGGATACGATGGACGACAATCAGCGTGCCGCCTACAGGCTCTCCCGCGACCAGATGGGCTTGGCCAAAGGCAGGCTCTGGGATGCTGCGCTGCTGCAGATGACCATGCCGGGCGTGCCCTCCATCTACTACGGCGACGAGGCAGGCCTCCAGGGCATGACAGACCCGTACAACAGGGCGCCTTTCCCGTGGGGGCATGAGGACAAGGACTGCTTCAACATCTGCCGCAATGCGATTGCTATCAGGAAGTCCCTGCCGGTGCTTGTGGACGGCGACTTCCATCCGTTTGCCGTGAACCAGGATGTCTTCGGCTTCACGCGTTCCGCAGGTGACGAGTCTGTCATGGTCCTCGTGAATGGTGGCCTTTCCCAGCGCCATGAGTTCGAGGTGCCGATGCAGGGCGAGGCCGTGGACGATATCGTGTCGGGCCAGGATCTCGAGGTGCATGACGGAAAGGTCCATGTCGGCCTCTGGCCTCTGGGAACGGCGGTCCTCTACTTCCACAAGGCACAGATGCTCGACCGTCCGCTCGAGCCGGGCATGGGCATCCTCTGCCATATCACGTCGCTTCCGAATGGCGGCCGTCCTGGCACCATGGGCAAGCCTGCCCGTGACTTCATCGACTACCTGGCTGCAGGCGGCCAGCGCTACTGGCAGATCCTGCCCGTGAACCCCTGCGACCGCCATGGCAGCCCGTACGCCGGCCTTTCTGCCTTTGCCGGCAATACTGCCCTCATCGAAGGCACGAAGGAAGACCTCGAGAAGAAGACTGCCGCCATCAAGGATTCAGACCCTGCCTTCAAGGCATTCTGCAGGAAGGAAGAGGCCTGGCTTCTTCCCTATGCCACCTTCCGTGCCATCAAGCACTTCGAGGGCGAGCGTGCCTGGCAGACGTGGCCAGCCAAGTACAAGAAGTACTCGGACAAGCTTCTGCATGACCCTTCGCTTGCGAAGGAGATCTCCTACCACGAGAAGCGGCAGTTCATCTTTGCCCAGGGCTGGTCTGAGCTCAAGGAGTACGCGCACTCGAAGGGCATCTCGCTTGTCGGCGACATGCCGATGTATGTCTCTGCCGACTCCTCCGATGTCTGGAGCCACCCCGATCTCTTCTCGATCGACAAGGACGGCAACGCAACCTCGATTGCAGGCTGCCCGCCCGATCAGTTCAGCGAGGATGGCCAGGTCTGGGGCAACCCGACCTACCAGTGGAAGCGCATGGCAGAGACCGGCTACGAGTGGTGGATGCAGCGCTTGGCACGTGCGTGCGAGCTCTATGACTATGTGAGGCTCGACCACTTCCTCGGCTTCTCGTCCTACTTCTCTATCCCGGCAGGACATTCCGCCAAGGATGGCATGTGGCACTTCGGGCCGGGACGTGCGCTCTTCGAGCAGGCGGAAAAGAAGCTCGGACCCCTGCCCTTCATTGCAGAGGATCTGGGCTCCATCACGCCGGCCGTGCATGCCCTCTCCGCTTCATGCGGCTTCCCGGGACTCGACGTCGTGCAGTTCTCCGACCAGGATGTGCGCCAGTCGTATGTGCCGATCCACCACAAGGTGGCCTGCTCGGGCACGCACGACACGCAGACGCTCCTTGGCTGGGCCAAGAGCCGCTTCGGCGAGGAAGGCACGCCGGAGTTTGCGGAAAGGCTCCTGGAACGGGTGCTGGCAACGGATGCGAAGGTCGCTATCGTGCCGCTCCAGGATGTGCTCGGCCTGGACGACACGGCACGCATGAACGTGCCGGGCAAGGCTGACGGCAACTGGTGCTGGCAGGCAGATGCCGAGGATATCAAGGCATCGCTTCCGCACTTGAAGGAGCTTGCAGAGAAGAGCGGCAGGGCTGCCAAGTAGCAGATATGTGAGCTGAAAAGCAGCGATTTTGCGGCGGGAGCCTCTCTCGATGAGGGAGGCTCCCGCCCTCTGCTATCGTGGGACTTCCGGATATGAATCTGCCGGATTGTGCCGGCAGAAGAGATATGAGGTCTTGCATCTATGTTCATAAACCGTGTGGGCGCCCGTCTCCTTTCGGCGCCCGAGATGGCAGAAGCCCTGCATGAGTACCATGAAGGACACGACCTGACGCTCGCGGTCGCCCAGAGTGCACGCCCGCTTGTGCTGGCAGCGCTCTGGGCAGAGCGTCCCCGTCCGTGCCTTCTGGTCGTGGCAGGCGAGGAGGCGGCAGACAGGACCGCGCGTACCCTTGCTGCCTGGCTCGGCATGCCATCGGTCTCGCGCTATCCGGCGAGAAGGGACTATCCCTGGTCCGATGCAGGCTACGACGATGCTATCGTCGGTGCCCGCTGCCATGCGATAGCGCGCCTTGCGGCAGGGGAGCCCTGCATCGTCGTGGCATCTGCTGCCGCGCTCCTGCGCCGCGTGCCGCCCAAGGGCTCTGGCTACTTTGCGCCGAGCACGTTTTCGTGTGGCGATGAGGTGCCCTTCGAGGATGTCCCTGCCCTTCTTGTCGGCATGGGCTATAGCCCCAAGGGCGCAGCGGATGCACCGGGTGCCTTCTGGGTGCATGGAGATGCGGTCGATGTGTTCCCCGCACAGGCAACAAGCCCGGTGAGGATCGAGTTCTTCGGCGACGAGATCGACCGGATCCGCCGCATGGTGCCTTCGACCGGCCAGACGATCGGCGAGCTCGAGAGCGTGACGGTGGGGCCCTGCCGCGAGATGGCACTCTCTTCCGAGAGCATCATCCGTGCCAAGAAGGCCCTCTTCAAGCCGGCACAGGAGAGCACGAAGATCGCTGAGGACCTCGAGCTTATCAGCCAGGGCGCAGATGCGCCGCATCTCGAGAAGTATCTGCCGGTGCTCTACGGCAGCACGGCATCGCCCTTGGAGCACATCTCGTCTGAGACGCTTGTCGTGCTTGCAGAGCCGAGGGCGCTCTTTGATGACTGCCAGCGTGCGACAGACGACATCTCATCTGCTGCGCAGAATGCGCGCGAGAAGACGGAAGGTCTCTATACCGACCCGAAGAAGCTCGATTTCGGGCGGCAGCAGCGCCTCTCGTTTGCAAGCATCATGCGCCAGGGGACGCGTGTGACGGCAGAGCTCAAGGTGAGGCAGCCGAATATCGCAGGTTCCGATACGAAGCTTCTGGGAAGCGTCCGCCAGATGATCTCTGATCGCATGGCCGTGATCTTCGCTGTGCCGGACAGAGGTGCCCGCGAGGCCTTGGAGCTTACCTTCAACGACGAGGCCATCCCCTTTGTCGAGTCTCTGGGCTCGGCCCCCGAGAACAGGATCCCGGTAGACGATCCTGAGGCGGAAAAGAGCATCGTGCCCCTTGAGAAGGGGAAGGTCACGTTCTTCGATGCACCGGTCCCTGCTGGCATCATCGTGCCGACGGCAGGCCTGGGCGTCCTTTCGGTGTCAGATCTCACGGCTCGCATGGCAAAGCATGCGAAGCGGGTCAAGAAGATCGATCCCACCTCGGTCACGTTCCCGTTCAAGCCGGGAGACTATGTCGTGCACGCAACGCACGGCATCGCCCTCTTCTCCCAGATCGTGCGCCAGGAAGTGGCAGGACGCCAGCGTGACTACTTCCTCCTCGAATATGCAGGCGGCGACAAGCTCTATGTGCCGCTCGAGCAGGTGGACAGGATCACCCGCTATATCGGCCCGGATGGTGCGGCTCCGCGCCTCACGCGCCTCAATACAGCAGACTGGTCGCGTGCGACCGGCAAGGCCCGGAAGAGCGCAAAGAAGCTTGCCTTCGACCTCGTGGACCTCTATACGAGGCGCGCAAGCGTCGCGGGCTATGCCTTCCCGCCTGACACCCCTGAGCAGGAGGAGATGGAGGCAAGCTTCCCCTATCCTCTGACGCCTGACCAGAAGTCTGCGATTGCAGACATCAAGGCCGATATGGAGTCGCCGAAGCCTATGGACAGGCTCCTCTGCGGCGATGTGGGCTTCGGCAAGACCGAGGTGGCCCTGCGTGCGGCCTTCAAGTGCTGCTGCTCCTCCCGCCAGGTCATGGTCTTGTGCCCCACGACGATTCTCGCCGAGCAGCACCACCAGACGTTCTATGAGCGGTTTACGCCCTTCGGTCTCAACGTCCAGGTGCTCTCCCGCTTCGTCACGCCGGCCAGGCAGAAGAAGGCCTTGAAGGGCTTTGCTGAGGGCACGGTCGATGTCCTCATCGGCACGCACCGCCTGCTCTCGAACGATGTGAACCCCCACGACCTTGGCCTTGTCATCATCGACGAGGAGCAGCGCTTCGGCGTCCAGCACAAGGAGCAGCTCAAGAACATGCGCGAGCAGGTCGATGTGCTGACGCTTTCCGCTACGCCGATTCCGCGCACGATGCAGATGGCCGTGAGCGGCGTCCGCGACATGTCGCTCATCATGACAGCACCTCCGGGAAGGCTGCCCGTGAAGGTGACGGTCGGCGAGTGGGATCCGGACGTCGTGAGTGCCGCCATCCGCTTCGAGCTTGCCCGCAAGGGACAGGTCTACTACGTGAGCAACCGCGTCAAGACGATCGACGATGCGGTCATGCGCGTCCAGGAGGCTGCGCCCGAGGCAAGAATCGGCGTCGCGCATGGCAAGATGAGCCCGCGCGAGGTCGAGGACATGATGATGAAGTTCCAGGAGCATGAGATCGATGTGCTCGTGGCAACGACGATCATCGAGTCCGGCATCGACAACCCCCATACGAATACCTTGATCATCGAGGACTCTCAGCGCCTGGGACTGGCCCAGCTCTACCAGCTCAAGGGCCGTGTCGGACGTGGCCGCATCCAGGCCTATGCCTACTTCATGTTCCCGGGAGAGCAGCCGCTCACGCCTGAGGCAACGGACCGTCTGACCGCTATCAACGAGTATCAGGACCTCGGATCCGGCATGCGCATCGCAATGCGTGACCTCGAGATCAGAGGCGCTGGCTCGCTTGTGGGTGCAGAGCAGCATGGCAACCTCTCGAGCGTCGGCTTCGACCTCTTCACGCAGATGCTCGGCGAGGCGGTAAGCGAAGCCAGGGGCGAGACGGCGCAGACAGAGCAGCCCGAGGTCACGATCAACCTCTCGGCAGACTTCTATCTCGCAGAGGAATACCTGCCTGAGGTGGACAAGCGCGTTCTTGTCTACCGCCAGCTTGCCTCTGCCTCAGAGCTCTCTGATGTGGACCGCATCCAGAAGGACTGCGAGGAGCGCTATGGGGCGCTGCCGCTTGCGGGCAGGAACCTCTTCGACAGGGCCCGCATCCGCATCCGCTGCCAGCGCATGGGCATCACCTCGGTCTCCCTCATCCAGGGACGCTTCGTCTATCAGGGCATCGAGGTGCCGAGGAAGCTTGCGCTCAAGTTCAAGGAGCGCCACGCCTTCTACTATCCGAAGACGAAGCAGCTCAAGTATCCCTTCCACAAGGGGGCAGAGGAGATCGTGCCTGCTGCGCTCGGCGTCCTCGAAGAGGTCGGCGGAGACGACGAGGAAGACGAATAGGCGCACAGCAGATGGCGCAGGGACAGAAGAAATTTGCCCCTGCGCCTTTCTGAATTGAAGCCGCGCTTGCCTCAGCCTGCTGATGCGGCTCTTTTGGCATCTGTACAGGGCTTGCCATGGTGGATCTTGCCTGCATGCCCTGACCAGGTGCCTTCCTCATATTCTTCTGCCATCGCATGAAGAAGGCCGTCTGCGAGCTCTGTCCCGTTGCACGCAGTCCCCCAGCAGGCCTTCTTCTCCGTCTCCGGGCTGCCCGGCTGTTTTGCTGATGCCATGTCGGGCATGGATTCTCCTTGTCTTCAGCAATCATTCTGGCTCTTGGTTCGGACTCCAGCCAGAGAAATGGGCCGATGTGGCCTCGTGGCCGGACCATTGCCAGCAGTGCCCAGTAATGGAAACTGTGCACAGGCCAGGATGGCAGGCGCTGTGGCATGGTATAAAAGAGACAGAAGGGCCGGCTGGTCCTTCTGTCTTCTTCAGGCTGTATCTATACTTCAAACGAAACAGGCAGCTATGGGTCTCGATGGGGAAACGCACGCAATGAGAATGCCTAGATCTTTCGGCAGGAGCACGGGCGATGCCGGCAAGACCGGGTCGCTTCCGCGTCTTCGGGTACACGAGACGAGAAACACCAGCCAGGCCAGCTGGCGTCCTGCTGTCTTTGTCGGTCCGAACTCGCGTGGCGTGAGGCTCTCAGGCGACGGCGATGCGTTCAGGAAAGTCGGCAATGACCGGCTGCATAGGCGTACCTCTCGCAGCGCTGCATATGCTGCCCCGGCCCAGGCACCTGTCCAGACAACGCAGGCAGCAGATCCTCAGAATCTCACGGTCCAGGAGCGCCAGGAAGCACGCAGGCGCAGAAGAGAGGGCATCTCTTCTCCTGCTGCAGATGCGGAGCGCGGCCGTGGCTCCGACAAGCCGATGAGCATCCTCGGCTCCCACAAGGGCCTCGTGATCCTTGCGGTCATAGCTGCTGTCATCCTTTCCCTCTATGGTCCCATCCGCAGCTGGTATGTGGCTCAGAGGAGGACCCAGGACCTCCAGGCACAGTATGCGCAGCTGAACTCTGCCAACTCGGTCCTCCAGGGCGAGGTGAGCTCGCTCCAGACGCAGGAAGGCATCGAGGACGAGGCCAGAAAGCATGGCTACGTCGAAGAGGGCGAGACGCCGGTCACGATCACGGGCGAAGGCTCCGAAGTGGCCGAGGACTCTTCCGATGGCTCTGATTCCACCTCGGATACAATCTCTGGCACGAGCACAGCGACGGCCGATACAGACGACCTCACGAAGTTCCTGGATGGGTTTTTCCAGTACAAGTTCGAGGAGTAGTCATGGCGAGGATTGCAGTCATCGATATCGGCACGATCACGGCGCGTCTTGCGGTCTCCGAAAAGGAGCAGGGGAGCGCGCTCTCCCAGCTCAAGAAGATCTCGACGATCTGCAACATGGGCGAAGGCACGGCAGAGACAGGAAGGCTCTCCTCTGCCGCTATCGAGCGTGTGCTCGCCTGCGTCAGGGGCTATGTGGATGAAGCCCGTGCCATGGGAGCATCTGCCTGCGCCTGCACGCTCACGAGCGCCGCGCGCGATGCCGAAAACTCATCGGAGCTTCTGGAGCCTCTGGCCAAGCTCGGCCTTGTTCCTTCTGTCATTCCGGGCACGACTGAAGGCTCTCTGGCCCTTCTGGGCGTCGTCCAGGACTTTCCGGACGAAGAGGTGCTTGTCGCAGATTCTGGCGGCGGCTCGACGGAGCTGAGCCAGGGAAAGCTGGCAGATGGACGCCTGCGTGTCGACCATGTGCGCTCGGTCAATGTGGGCGCACGCCGCCTCACGGACCTCTTCCTGAAGAAGCAGGACCCGCCTGCGGCAGCTGAGATCGAGGCGGCACGTGCCTTCTGCGATGGCCCCTTCGAGGAGGCGGTAGCAGAGCTTGATGAGCTTCCTGAGGCAGCTACCCGTCTCGTGCTTGTCGGAGGCACGGCGACCTCGCTTGTCGCAATGGATGCAGAGCTCGACCCTTACGATTCTGCCTACGTGCATCTGCACGAGCTCGAGCGCACGACAGCCGAGCGCCTGGCTGCACGGCTCGCGAGCCTCACGGTCGAGGAGAGGGCACATATGAAGGGCCTTCAGGCCAAGCGGGCGCCTGTCATCCTCGGCGGCACCCTTGCCATCTCTGAGGCCATGAAGTGCACCGGGTTCGACGTGGCGACCGTAAGCGAGCACGACCTCCTCTCGGGCCTCTCGCTTGCCACGGCAGCAGCCTGGCTCGGCGAGGAAGCGCCGCTTTCCTGGACGCCTGCGCTCTCGACGCTCTGATCTTGTCCTCAATGCGCTACTCTTGAAGGACGCTTGGGGGCGTGGCGAAATTGGCAGACGCAGCAGACTTAAAATCTGCCGCCGCAAGGCTTGCGGGTTCGAGCCCCGCCGCCCCTACCAGAACTATCTTGGCCGGAACATAGCGCTCCGGCCTTTTTGTAGTGCGGCGCACTTCCAGCAGGGCATCGTCCCTCGCAGAGATATTGCGGACTTTGCCGTTGGCAGATGATGGACTTCTCCTGTGCACTATGATGGGCTACGCTCAGTTGTCCATAACCTGTCCTGTCTTCTAGTTGTCCTTCGGGAAAGCAGGGCCCACGAGGAAGTGTCCACCCATGGCAGAGATAGCAGAGAAGCGTGCACAGAGGAGCTTTCCGGTGCCGCAGCTTGTTGCGCGTGAGGCCGAGAAGACGCCTGGCGCAGATGCTGCCCCTTGTCCAGAGGCAGCAGTCCCTCTGAGGGAGGCAGGCACAGGGCAGCTCCTGCACGAGCTGCTGGCAAAGCTGCTGCGTGGCCGCATCATCTCAGGCGAGTGGCCGGCAGGTTCGAGAATCATGAGCGAGCATGCCCTGATGGAGCGCTACGGCGTCTCCCGCGGCACCGTCCGCCGTGCCATTGGCATGCTTGTGGATGAAGGCCTCCTGGTCCAGCGCAAGGGCAAGGGGACGTTCGTGACCCGCTCCGGCGTGGCACATCCGGGAGGCGCGCGTCCGCTCTCCTTTGCCCATGCCCTGAAGGAGCAGGGGCTTGCCTTCAAGACCCAGGTGCTCGCAAAGGAAGTGCTGCCGGCACCTGCCGAGGTCGCACAGGAGCTGGGACTCGAGACAGGAGAGCCTGTCCTCTTCATGCGCCGGGTCCGCACGGTCGAAGGCCGAGCCATCGTCTGCCAAGAATCATGGGAGAACCTTGGTGCCTGCCCGGGGCTGGCTGACTCCGACTTCACGAAGGAGTCGCTCTTCGACGCCGTCGAGCGCTGCTCGGGCCGCGAGATTGCCCTCTCGAACATGAGAAGCTCGGCGACCTGCGCTGGCAAGGAGCATGGAGGATACTTGGCGCTTCCTGCCGAGGCACCGGTGCTTCTGCTCGAGCAGACGATCAGCCTCGACAACCATGTCCCGATCGAGTGGAGCCTGACCTGGCTGCGCTCAGACCAGAGCCTCATGGGTGTGGCACTGCAGGATGAGATGAAGCGTCCTCAAGTCCCTGCGGTCTCTCCGCGCGATGCAGAGGTGCTTCCGAAGCAGGAGCGCCGCCGTCTCGACCTTCTGGCCTGCGATATCCGCGAGGGCGTCATCAAGACGGCTGAGCGCTATCCGGACATGCCCTTCCATATCGGAGGCGCGTTCTCGGCGGCAGAGATCTACGCCGTCCTCTTTGGTGCCGTCCTGCATACTGGCAAGGACGGCATGCCCTGGGAGGAGCGCGACCGCTTCGTGCTCTCGAAGGCACATGCTGCCGTCGGCCTTTACCCGGCACTTCTCAAGGCTGGCCTCATCTCTCAGGAAGATATGGACAAAGGGCTCTTCGGGCCGGATGCGGTGCTCTTCAAGCACCCCAAGCGCGACCCCGCGCGTGGCCTCGAGACCTCGGGAGGGTCTCTCGGCATGGGCCTCGGCTATGCGGCAGGCCTGGCGCTGGCGTTGAGACGCAAGAAGCTCTCCTCGCGCGTCTTCTGCCTCGTGGGCGACGGCGAGTGCAATGAGGGAAGCACGTGGGAGGCAGCGGCCTTTGCCGGCCACAACCGTCTTTCCCAGCTCACGGTGATAGTCGATGCGAATGGCATGCAGCTCGACGGACCGACCGCAGAGATCCTCGATACAGCGCCTCTTGCGCAGAAATTTGCTGCCTTCGGGTTCGAGACCGTGGAAGTGGACGGCCACGACGTCGGTGCGCTCTGGCAGGCGCTCTCGTCTGCCCACGATGCCCCCCGTGCCATCATTGCCCACACCGTGAAGGGCAAGGGCCTCTCATTCGCGGCGGGTGTGGCGGCATGGCATGACCATGGGCTCGACAGAGAGCTCTGGGATGAGGCTGAAGTGGAGCTTGCAGCAGCGAGGGAGGCAGCAGCCCATGAGTGAGATGCGTCATATGGATGCCGGAGAGGCACGTGCGCTCGATGCAAAGGATTCCAAGGAGGTCTTCGGCGAGACGATGGCACGGCTCGCAGATGCCTATCCGCTGCTCTCCGTCGTTGTCTCCGACTATGGTCGGAGGCTTTCGCTCGACAATCTCAAGGTACGTCATCCCGATGCCTTCGTGCAGTGCGGCATCGCAGAGCAGAACCAGATTGAGGTGGCCGCAGCCCTTGCAAACGAGGGGGGCCCTGTCTTTGCTGTCTCCTACGCGCCCTTCATCACGGCACGCGTGCTCGACCAGATCCGTGTGAACCTCGGCATGATGGAAAGCCCCGTGATCTTGGTGGGCCTGGGAGCGGGCTACGCCGTAGGGGAGCTCGGTGCGAGCCATATGGGGCTCGAGGACATTGCAGACATGCGTGCGATTCCGAACCTCACGGTCGTATCTCCGAGGGACAACGCCGAGCTGGCACTTGCCCTGGAGGAGCTTGCAGCGCACCCGAGGCCGGCCTATGTGCGCATAACAACGGGCACGTTCCTGGAGCCCACAGATGCCGGCGTGGACTTCAGGATCGGCGCAGGCACGCTTCTGGCAGGTCCAGAAGATGCCGAGGTCGTGCTCATAGCGACAGGAAGCCTCTGCGCTGCGGCAGCGGACGCACAGGAGACGCTCGCCACGCAGGGCATCTCCTGCGCTCTTGCCGAGCTTGCGACGATAAAGCCGCTCGACACAGCATTTCTGAACCAGTTCCTGGGCGCCCATCTCTGGGTCTCTGCCGAGGAGCATACGCGCATCGGCGGCCTTGGCAGCGCCTTGGCAGAATATCTGGCGCCTCTGGCCAAGAGGCCGTCACTTGTCCCAGTCGCGGCTCCTGACACCTATCTCGAGGCAGATACGCAGGCACATCTGAGGAAGCGCGCAGGGCTCACGTCTGAGGCAATCGCCGAGACCGTGCTCCAGCGCCTCGGGAAATAGCGTGGCACAGAAAAAGCGCCCTGCCTTCCGGCAGAGCGCTTCCCTCATTCCATGGTGCCCCCAACGAGACTCGAACTCGTGTCGCCGCCTTGAAAGGGCGATGTCCTAACCGCTAGACGATGGGGACGGCAGGAGCTGATTATACCAGAGGGCACGCGGGCGTACACGCTGCTTTCTGCAAAATCGGGACTCCACGCATTTCCGCTCAATTACAGACTTCATACGAACGGTTCCGGAAGTCAGCTGTACATGTGCGGATGGATGGCGGAACCTGTGCGGTGGTGGCCGGAGAGGCCGGCCAGACGACGTGCAGGAAGAAGCTG
>NZ_JAZGJP010000012.1:0-59011 GCF_036408795.1 Olsenella kribbiana | reverse complement strand
CCCGGATGCTCCGGAAGGCCGAATTGCACGCCTTGCCGCAACGCTTCCGGCACATTTTGCAGGACTTGCTGCAACCGTTGCGCTTCGGATTGCAGTGTTGCGCTTACAAATTCAATCCACCAATCGATAGCTTCCGATGGGCGATGGAAATCTATTGAATCAACCCTTGACAGCAAATAGGAGCCTCACTGATAATCGTTACGGGGTTTGTCCTTCAAGCAGAAGTGAACCCGCAACTCCGAGGCTATCAAACACAGCAGATTGTCGACTGCCTGGCCCGCGGGCAGAAGGTCAGGATGAGCCGCAGGAAGGTGCAGCGCATCATGAGGAAGTTCGGCATCGTGTGCGAGAGGAAGCACAGGAGGCCCCGCGGCCCGATTGGCCAGGACGGAAGCCCAAGGTTGCGCCCAACGAGCTGTGCTGCCGTTTGGCACAAGGTCTCCACCTTCATAGTCTTTGACTTCAGGCGCTGATCTAGCGCCTGCGGAGTGAGGCCGAGATCAATGGCAAGGGAACGTTGGGAACGTCCCTGCTCCTCAAGTATCGACTTTATGGCGTCTGCTGATCTCATAGTTGCAACATCCCTTGGTAGAAGGTTGACGGGAACATAAATTCTCGATCTTTCTTCTTTTTATCGTTGTCGAAACGCACGGCAATTCTGTCGCTGCCGATTGAGACAACCTCGTCGTAGCCGAAGCTCTTGTGGAAGACCTGAGTCCCCTCCTCGATCTTGGAAAGGTCCGCCTCGGTGATGGTTGGTTCTTCGGGCTCCAATGCCTTGGGCTCGGACTTTTTCGGATAACCGGAGGGCCACCAGCCGGCCTTGAAGCCCGTTGCCTTGCCACCTTCCAGCTTGTAGGTGAACTGTGCGCCGTTCTCAGCAAGCTCGTTCATGACGGTGTCGAGCTCCCCGCCGCCGATTGCCCAAAGGCTTCCGCCCTTGGGGCGGCAATCAGCGATGCGGATGTTGCGGGACTCGAGGAAGTCGACGACCCAGTCCCTTTTGACAGGCGACTCTCCGAGCGTCGTTGCGTTCATCGCAGGCCTTGAAACGCCCGATGTCGACGGCCTGACCGAGGACCTTACCGTAGGAACAGGAGACGGAGCTACCGCCTTATCATCGTTGACCAGAGCGGTTCCGTCGGGAACAACCATCGACTCCTGCAGCTTCGCGTAGAGGTAGTCGTAATACGATAGCGACGCGTCGTAGAGGCCGACCTTCTCGCCCTCATGTTTGTTGATGCCGGTATAGACAAGACTCGCATCCTCATAGCGACGGAACTTGTAGACCGCGTCGTTCATGTCCGACGGCACCATGTTCGCGCCGCTCGCGCAGTACTCTTCGCGCGACTTCGCCGAGGGGCACCGCACTATCCGGATCTTCACCTGCGAGAAGGCGATCGAGCTCGGGGGGCAAGCGGACAGACTTCGCCGACACGGCGGAGCTAGACACCTACCTCGGGGACAAATTGTCCCGATGCGAGGTCGTCCTGGAAGAGCTGGCGGACGTCGCGCAGGCCCGGGCCTTCGTCACCTGCAGCTACCAGACGAGCAACTCACGCACCGTGGTCTACGCGAAGGAGGTGGAAACATGGGATTCGCGCCCTTCGGAATAGGGCTCCTCATGGGGCTCCTCACACCCACGGCCTACGCCTGCTGCGCAGCCGGCGACGACCGGGGCTGAGCACGGCGCAAACAACAAGCAGCAACCGAACACAGCGCTCAAAGCCCCTCACAACGCAGCAACATCCATGCTTGTTGGCGTCCATAAGATGCCAACACCCTCTGTCTGGTATGCGCCCGTCGCATACGGTGGGATAATTGCAAATGAAACAGATTCCACACGAGAATTGCATCCCCTATAGAGAATGCAGCTCTCGAAACCAGGAGGAGAAGATGGATGACAAAACAGTCGATTCGGGCCACACGAAGAATAGCGGCCTTTTAGGCAGGTTGGCAGCTGGTGTTGCAGATGCCGCGGATGCGGGCGCAAAAGCCATGAACGCCGGCGCCGAGGCAATCAAGGCCGGAGCAAAAAGGACCCACCAGGCATTCGGAGGCGAATACGGAGAGACATTCGAGGGGAACCTTGTCGCCGAGGACGGCTCGTACATCATGCCGGATCCCGTACTCGACGAGCGAGAGTTCAACGAGATTGAAACCCTCGCGAAACGCTACGAGAAGCTCACCTCGCCCGGTGCCCTCGCGAAGGCCGGTAAGCAGATTGGCGAGGCGGTGCCCACGCCCGTGAAGGACCTCGTCAATAAGGCCGGGAAGGCCGCGAAGGACACCCTCAACGGGTTGACCGAGCAAGAGCTTATGGCAAACGCCATCAAGGTGGCAGCGGAGGGATTCGGGGAACTCGAGAAGCAGGCGGCGAAGGCGAGCGTCAGCAGGGAGTACGTCATTTCCCGCATCAACGAGGGCAAGCAGGAGGAGAAGGTCTCCTCGCTCTCCGAGATATGCCTGCTGCGCGCCTACGACGTCGCCGCAGTGACTGCGAACGAAAGGCTGCACCACATGGGCATAGCCCTCGCCGAAGGCGGAGGCACGGGCGCCGCGGGCTTCTGGGGCCTGCCCGCCAACCTCGCCCTCAGCATGCTTATCTACTTCAGGGCTGTCCAATCGGTCGCCATGTTCTACGGCTACGACGTTAAGGACGACCCGTCCGAGCTCGTCGTCGCGAGCGAGGTGTTCCAGAGCGCCCTCGCTCCCAGGGCCAAAGTTGACGCCACAAGCGAGTACATCGGCAAGGTCCTCGTCTACGCGGAAGCAGCCGCTGTCAAGCAGACCGCGAAGAAGGGCTGGTCGGCGATGGTCGAGCAGGGCGGCGGCGCCCTCGCGATAGCCCAGATCCGCGCGCTTGCCAACGGCGCTGCCCGCAAGGCAGTCGAGAACGGCGGCAAGAAGGCGCTCGAGGCCGGAGTCTTCAAGAAGGCGCTCACCCAGATTGGGCAGAAGATGACGCTCGAGACCGTCGGGAAGATGGTCCCCGTCATCGGCGCGGGCTTCGGGGCGCTGTTCGACACTGCGCAAATGAAGAGAATCCTGGACTTCGCGGATCTTTTCTACCACAAACGCTTCATCATCGAGAAAAATCAGCGCGCCCGCGACCTAGTGGAAAGGAAACCCGAGCCGCTAGCGTCCGAGGACCCCGCGGAGATGGAAGACGTCGACGAACACTAGGGTCCCGTCCTCGTCCACCGCCACGAAGTCGATCCCGTCGAGCGCAATGCCATCAAGGAACTCGTCCGACTCACCGTACACACGCTCGACCTCAAGGCAATCGTCGTCTACGGCGTCTGCTCGACCAATGACGCCGTAGACGACATCTTCTCCTACGCGAAAGAGAAGGGCATCGAGATAGCCGTCCCGGCGAACGCCCTCAAGGAGCGCAACGTCGCGCGGAGGAGGGCCATGCGAAGCAGCAACGGCAGGCTCGCCTACGGCACAAGCGGCAATCCCCAGACTCACATCATGCAGGAGACCTACGCCGCCAAAGTGGCCGAGAACGAGGCGAAGCTCAAGGCTGAAGCCAATGCCGCACCTTTAACCGATAAGTCCCATCTTGCCGAACTGGAGGCAAATAGCGTCAGGTTCACGCGCGAGGACGTGATATTGAGATTCGACCGGGCAAATCGTCTGGTTGGAAAAAGGAGCAGGGCTGCAGGATATGCCCATTCGGAATCGAGGGGCCATGTGGGGCAAATCGCCAAGAAGTCCAGCCTCTCCGAGTCCGAAGTGCCGAGACTCCTGCGCAACATAATCCGGGATGGACGCATCGTATCGAACAAGATCAGGGAAACCAACGGCGGAAAGGGCTACGAGCGGATTTACGAATACGATAACGAGCGTATTCTTCTTACGGGCATAGGCATAAACGGCTTCATAGTCAGCGCCTACCCATTGAAGAGTAGAACGGCAAAATAATGAAAACTCTCAAGATTTCACTCGACTTCCCGGCCGGCCCTTTGTGGAAGGACGAGTTCATCGACGGCGAGCTCCGAACCGGCATTCCCGCGATTGATAATGACAAGGCTTTGCAAACCCTCAACGACCAAATTTGCGAGCTGTACTCGTCTTGCTACGAGTTCGACTCGCACGACCAGCCCTGCTGGTTCAACGAGGAAAAGGAAAAGGCCGACAAGCCTCGCATGCTCGAGCTCTTGGGCAAACTCAACACCCGCATCGCAGAGCTGAACGACGGCTCCTTCGTCGTGGACGACTAGGAAACGCCGCGCGTTAAGGCGTTGTAGCCGGCGAGCAAGACAACGTTATCAAGGCCAGCGCCCCGTTTGGAGCGCTGGCCTTTTCCAGCTCCCACATCAAGTTGCCGTCTTGTTCTCCTCATTCAGACGGCCCTTTTCGTTAGCTTCAATGAATAGCAAATATGCTGAGAAATGACGATACGCAGTACCCGAGATTCCCGCCTTGCCCTCGGGGACAAAAACCGAGTGCCTACTCACTCGGGATAGATCCTTACTCCCATTCCTCCGAACACCGCCTTGTGCCTTGTTGTCTCGAAAACACGGGAGTAAATAGCGAAATCGCATGTGAACGGGTTGTAAAACGACGAAGTAAAAGCCTCCGTTCCAGCATGGTAACGGAGGCTTGATAATCGGGTTTACTCACCAATGTCGCTGGTGGCTTTGCCGTGAGTCACATACGAAACGAAACTCAGCGGCACAGCGCGGCACTCAAAAGTGCAGGTTAGAACCCTGTCGGCCTATTCCCACTCAATAATCACTCTACCTCTATTAACAGCGGTTTTCTTACCATTTTGAGTATTTGCAACTCATTCTTACAACTCTCCAAGAGAGAAAGGAAACGGCTGTGAGCACGAGCGGCTACGAACGGCTCAACCATACCATCCAAGAGTGCCAAGACGGACTTGCGCGGGATATGACGGAGTTCAGTGAGCGCTGCACGTTTCTTGGCTTTGCCTTCGAACCATAGGACACAATCCAAGAATACAGGAGCTTATGCAGCTTTGTTCATCGAGCGCACGCCGGTAGTTGACACAGCCCCCATTAACGCATGACAAGCGCCTAGGGTAACGAATGGCGGCATTGAATAAACTTGATAAACTCCTATCAGAGATACCTTCAAGAAAGGATGGGGCCATGCCGCGAAAGAACGCAGAGAACGAGAAGACCTACGCTGAACTCACCGCAGACAACCTTGCTACTCTTGAGGGGCTTTGCCGCAAGCTGAAAGACTTTGACTTGTTTGAAGCCTTGTGCGGCAGGGACATCACCGAACGAAAGATGTATGAGATTCTCTGGGGCGTGTACCAGAGTTACGCCAAGAACGACAAGACTGAAGTTTCCACCGACAAGCGCTCAACTCTCTCCACCCGCTGCAAGCAAAACTTCCAACGTTGGAAGCAGCTCACAAATTGGACAGACACAGACACCAATTCTAAGTATGCAAACTTCTGGGCACAGGAGAAGGAGATGTTGGAGTGGTATCTAACTGAATCTCTTGTGGACATCTTTACTGACATTGCCTCTGAAGAAGAGTAGCCGCGTACCGTACACCTGATTTGTTAGGGCGCTCCCCCAACGGGGAGCGCTTTTTTCATCCCGACCTAATACAATTTACTTGCCACACTGCCGCCCGGCAACGGGTGGTGTCTACAACAGATTCGTAAGCAGTTAGTCAGGGGGAGTCTTCTCCCTCCCTGAGACTGCTTGCGCATACGTAGGCACCGAAGGCAGTGTGGCAACTGTGGGCGGAGACTCCCCCTCACTACCTTTTGCGGGGCTTCTTCCACAGTACCTATTGGGCTGCGCCGGAAAGGAACCTCGATGAGCAGCAAAGGCATAACACGCAAAAGCTTTATCTACTCGTGCGCCCTTGGAGCGATTGGCGTTCTTGGCCTTTCCGGATGCTCTGTTTCAATTGAGACAGAGCAGGAACAGAAGGATGAAAAGTCCAATAGCAACGCCTTTTCATTGCTCGGGACTTTTTTAGTTGAGCCGACGGATGAGCTTACACAACTCGGCGTTGACTTCTCAGCCATTCCCGACACCCGTAAACTACTCATTTGCTTATTCGATATAACAAACTCAACGAAACAGAACTGGGATGCTCACCCGCAGTGTTCCATCTCATATGATTCTGGGAATCAATATGAAATTGACGGCTACAGCCTTCCCGCTCAGGTCCAAACTTTTATTGCGTATTCAGGCTATCTACTTGCCAGCAAGAACCTTGTAATTGATGCGGGGGGCGCAGCGCAGCGCGCAATCGCCCCATTCCTCGTCAACACAACCGACCTCGAGGAAAAGGGCACCCTCAAGATTGACATTCCCGGATGCGCCAGCACTGAGATTGGAATCGAGCCTGACGCAATCGAATCCGTCGCAATCCCGGATGCCATTTTCAAGGTTGAAGAGAACCCGGACGGATACCAGCTTGCGCATTCAGTTTCTGCTCGGGCAAATCTCGCATACACTCTCACTGATACAGCCGCGCAATCATCACGGGCGGGAGATAACGCCAGCGCGGCTGCCGGTCTTGTGGCGGCTTCAGCCTTGTTTTCGCAAGATACGGTCTGGGGAGTTTCTCTTATGTCGGGCCAATCGATTATGGATTCAACGCTCATCTCAACAGAACTCTGTCCCAAAATGGACTTCTCTAAGATTGCGTCGATTGACCAACAACTAGCATCAGACGTTGAGCAAATCGGCCAATACCTAACGGCTATGGGCTCAGCATTCGATAACCAAGATTACTCAACACTCAGCACAAACGCGAATTCTTTATCTTCGCTTCTTGCCAAATACGTCGCAAGCGCATCTATCTGATTTAGAGCGATTAGAAAGGAGTGTTATTGAAATGGCTCTTATCAAATGCCCCGAGTGCGGCAAAGAGGTGTCAAGCGAATCTAAGACGTGCCCAAACTGCGGCAAGCAGCTAAAACGTCCTGTTGCCCCAACCGTACTGACAGTTCTCTCTGTCCTGATGTCCGTCTGGCTGGTATACGTTGCTCTTGTACCGGCTGTAAACTTTTATGTAAACGTTTATTTTCAGCCTCACGGCGTCCGTGATCTTTCAAGCGAAAGATATATTTGGATGTTCTTTCCGGTTGTGGGTACCGCCTTGGTGTCAGGCGTACTTTTGCTGATCAATTCTCGGATTGATTCCAAGCGCCTGAACACCATAGGAATTGTCCTGTCTATAGCTTCTCTCGCAATCTATGTCATATTCTTTGGGCTCGACCCCGCGCGGTCGACACTCTTTCCCCTCTTCATCACCCCGCCAATCCTCAGTCTTGTAGCAGGGTTCAAGCTTCGCAAGTAAACAAAACACGGGCACCTACCTTGCGGCGGGTGCCCGTTTCGTTATGGAAGGCCCGTATCAATAGAAGCGTTATTCTAAAAGGAGTAAATATGACAAACCTAACCCGCAGAGACTTTCTCCTTGGCTCTCTTGGAGTCGCCAGCACGTTTAGCATCGCAGGATGCAACAATGACACAAACAGCCAGGATTCTAATACCCAAGAGTCTACAGAAGAATCACAAGAGCAAGCGGAGGTAACCAAATACGTCATTGGGGATACCGTTGAAACTGATTTGGTGAGACTCACCCTCAACAATGCTGCCCTTACCATTGCCCTCAACAATTCCCTTCGAGCTGGGACGGGATTCAGCATCGACAACGACTACTTCTGCCCCAAAGAATACGACGCAAAAGAGGACTCTAACAACCCATTTGTCGCGCCGAAAGGTAGCACGCTTGTTTTCTACGAATTGCTGCTTGAAAACCTAGATAGAGATTTCTTGGAGCTTGACCCCGTTGGCAAAAGTGATTTTGTTTCAGTCACCTACAACGGCACGACTTATACCGGAAACGACTTTGAAGAGAAAGAATATGGTTGGATTATTAAGGACGTTGAAGGGGAGCAAGACTGGAATAGCGAGCCGCAAGATTATATCTACCTAGGAGTTGGAGTCAAAGAACTTTACAGGGGATACGTCGAAGCTCCGTTTGAACCGGAATCACTCACCGATCCTTTTGAGATTACGTTCCAACTTCCCAAGTTGGGAGATACAACTGAATCCTTCACATTTGTAGTAGGCCAGTAACGATTGCTGGGAAAGAAGGGATTCTATGCCAGAGTACGTTGGTTCAAAATTGAAGTCAGAGGAGTGGGGCGTAGACCAAAGCAAAATCAGCAAATGGTGCCGAGAGGGAAAGATTCCGGGAGCAAATCAAGATAAGAAGGGCAGCCCTTGGAGAATACCAGTGAATGCCAAAAAACCTGAGTAGCCTACGGGATTACCCTCCACTGGTTCACTTTGACCAAACCGACGAAAGGGAAATGGATGATTTCACGGAGAAGCTTTTTGCTTGCCACATCCTTCAGTCTCATTGGATTGCTGGGACTTACTTCCTGCGATGGAGCATCGCAGAGCTATGTCAAAATCAATGGAGAGGAGCTGTCCCTGGATAAACTCGGTGAGATAATTAAGGACAACGAGCTTACCGCAAGGAAAGACTACGTTGGCAAAGATATTGAAGTTTGTGCTCCTTTGGTCTCTGTTTCCAGCCCCGGCAACATCTCGGTAGAACTTGATTCGTCAAGCTACTATTCCCACGATTGTCCCTACGGCTGGGTTTCAATAGGGACGAAAACAACGCGCTATCTTGTGGAGCTTGAGGAGTCAGATGTTGAGATTGCGGCAGGGTTCGCCGATGGAGACACTATACGCGCCACCGGCGTATTCAGCGGATTTAACGCCCTTGGCTACATTACAGAGATATGCCTCTTTACCACCAGCTCGACACAGTTTGATGGTGGACCCGTGAATGGGGCAGCTACCCATCTGGAAAAGCTAGACTGACGCTTATGCTCTCAGAGAGAGTAGACCAGCTTCAAAGTACGAATAGAAAAGCCATCGAGAGCGGGCACCCGCCACTAAGGTAGGTGCCCGTTTCGTTAATCCTGAACGCATTTGTATTCCTTCGATTACTCTACGAAACCGCTTGAATAATGAGGCTTGTTACGCCGTTATAGGTACGAAAAACCTCTAGCACCTACCAAGCAGAGAGTTGCCCAATTTCATTGCTTTATCGGGCTAAAGCAATCATATTTTTCGGGCTAAAGCCGCAACTTTACGTTCACCTTCTCAGGCACCTTCTTTAGCTCGTCCTGTATTGCGTCTAGCAGCAATGTATCCTCGAACTGCTCTTGGGTTATCGGTGCGTCCCAATCAGAGCGTATCTGCTCGCTGCAAGCTTGGTGTACCTTCTCTATCTGCTTATCCCCTACGTAGTCTGCTTGCATCGCCATATCATCTGTTTGCTGTCTTAGCTGCCTTGTCTTCTTGCTTAGCCTGTTGTCAAAGTCCATCGCATTCAGAAGATACTCCGCCATCTGCTTGCTTGTCGCGTGTTCGTAGCCGTCTATCATTATCTGCCGCTGGGCGTCCTTTAGCAGCGTGTGCGTATTCCAGACCCTGTACCAGAGGAAGTATTCATTTACCAAGCTCATGCACTTTACCTTTCTTCTTGGGAGCGTGTGTTTGTCCGGGGCGAAAAGATTTTGAATGCCGCTTCTGTCGAAATCCCAAAACTACCCTCCCCTATCGATGCTGGAGGTATTTGCGGGCTATCTGCTCGTCCGTCATATCGCGGTCTTCCGCCTCGTACTGTCTGAGGTATTCGCTTTCCTCTCCGTATGTGTCAGCCCAGCAGCGAGCGCAGAACAGTTCTGCACTGCGGTGTTGCTCGATAACCATTGAGAAGAACTCCTCTTCCGTCATCTTGTCTATTGGCTTTGAGGATGCGGGTCTTGATTTGATCAAAAACGTCTCAGTGCCAAGGTGAACCTCTCTGGAGTTACCGCCATCGAACGCAACCTTTCTGACGATATTCTCTGGATGTTCTGGTTGCTCGTCCTCTGACCAAAGTCCGCCGACCTCTTGGCTCTTCTGTTTGTTGAGCTTCTTCTGTACCTGAGCGCGGAAACTGTCGGTGAACATAAGGCCGAAACCATACTTTGACCAATCCTCTTTGCTCTTAATATTGAGCGCGGTTTCGAGCCATTCCCAACTTGTACCGTTCTGGCGCAACTCCTTGATAGCTGTCTCCCCGATGAAGCGTGTTTCGTTCGGTAGGCTCTCGATGAAATCTCTTACATTACTCATTGCTGACATACTTACTCCAATCACTTCTTGGGACATTAAAAATGGCTGTCACGCCTAATGGCGTAACAGCCGACAAGAGAGATTGGAGAAGAGCAGGCGGAGTTATCCCTTCTGCTCTTCTCTTCCCTCTCTTTTCTTCGCTTGGTTTTGGTTACCACCAAACCAAACGTCTTCTATCTCTCTCTTCTCTTTTCTGCCTCTACTATCTATGAAAGTTGTGGATGTGTATTTACAATCATTTGCCCATGCTTTTTTGTATCTTTCCATCAACGCAACTAGAGATATAGCGTGACAGATTCATGCCGCTGTTGGCTGCTGCTTCAGTCCATTCGGCCTTTTTTGACGGTTCGATTCGTAGAATTACATTGTCGGTTTTAAGTTCTCTTGATTCCATTAGGAAGCTCCATTTCATTCTTTCTGTTAACTTAACTTTATGTTGTCAAAAGTACACTTTTGGCAATGATTTCTACCATCCAATGGAGAGTAGTAAATGCGCAGGATATTTCTTCATTGTGATTGTCAAAACTATTGCCAAAACCTACTCTTTGTCATAACATCTCTACAGCACCTTTTGATAACGTTTAGAAAGGCGGCGTGACTTATGGCAACGTTCGGGTATGCGCGAGTGAGTACCAAGAGTCAGGAACTTGCTAGACAGATTGATGCTCTGAGGGCGGCGGGCGTAGAGGATAAGTATCTCTATGCGGACAAGGTAAGCGGTGCCAAGGCTTCTCGTCCCGCTCTCGATGAAATGCTCGGCAAACTCCGCGAGGGTGATACGGTTGTTATCGCTTCTCTTGATAGGCTCGCACGCTCAACCAAACAGCTTCTAGACCTTGCGGAAAAGTTCAACGCCGAAGGTGTCTCTCTTGTGAGTCTCCATGAACAACTAGATACCAGAACGCCACAAGGCAAGTTTATGTACACCGTCCTTGCCGCTATGGCGGAAATGGAACGCTCTCTTATTCGCGAGCGCCAACGAGAAGGTATAGAAGCGGCAAAAGCACGCGGTGAAACTGGCGGCAGACCACGTGCCAACAAGAACGCGGTTAGAAAGGCTTTGGCACTCTACAAAAGCGGGCAATATAGCGTTTCTCAGGTAGCAGCTGAGTCCGGGATTTCAATAAGCACACTCTACCGCTATCTCAGGATTGAAAAGAGCCAGGTCTTCTCGATCGAACCGCTCGCGAAAAGAAAGGGCGTTTCCGTCCCCCTCTCTCACAACTTGTAGCATTCGTCTTGTGACTCCAAAAGCCTAACCAACTTCCGCATATCCTCTGGTATCTCCTCGCCGCTCTCGTTGAGCCTGTCTATGTAGTCCATAGCGTCAAAGAACAAGTCCTGAAAGCCCTCAGCATTTAAGACACGATAGAACTCCGTCTCAAACGTCTTTTGGAGTACAGCGCCCTCAACCTCCTCGGGGTTTTTCTCCTTGATGAACCGCATACGTTCGGGAAATCCGTACTTGAACAGAACCATCAACAGGGCTTGCCCCAGTTCCGATTCTAGGAACTCGTCGTAGTTCTCCGGCGTAGGCGTGAAGTACGTAACGAGTGCGGCCTGAACGTCCATCGTAGGGTTGTCTAGATAGTCCCTTATGTCTTCCACTTGCTCTTGGAATACCTCGTCTCTAATGTCCTCCAAGTCCATCACACGCTTCTTCCAAGGCTTCACCAAGAGATAGCAAAGCATCTCCCCACTCAGCATGTACTTCATCCTGAACTTGCCGTCTCCATCGAACAGAGTGTCATGGAGCTGGTTGTAAGTGTCTATAACCCAAGCGTCGAACTTCCGCCTTGTCTCGTTAATCATCGCGCTCAGTCCTCTGCTTGAATGCCTTGCCTATCTCCTGCATACCCTGATACTTCAAGTCATCGTCACCAACGCCCGTGTACGTATCGAGAACCATCGAAACCGTGTCCCCGAGGATGGAGGCGAGCGTTTTTACATCTATCGCCTTGGACTGAACCGCAACGGTGGCGAAAGTATGCCTAAGTCCGTGCATAGTGAGGTAAGTCCCGTCGCTTGCCTTCACGTTGTTGCGGCGGCAGAACCTACCGAAGTTCTGGGTAACCCATTGGGGCTTTCTAAACTTGTCCTTGTCCCCCACCACATACCAGTTCGGCTCAGGTTCCTCTATCCTGCCGTTCATCCAGCAAACCTTGTCGCACCATTCCTCCAACTTGGGGCGAAGCTCGCTCATTATGGGAATAGTGCGCTCGCTGTTCTCAGTCTTGGGGCCTTTGGCGTACGGCTCGTTGCCGTTGCGGGCAATGACATTGCGGATGATTATCTTGTTCTGCGCAAAGTACACGTCACGCCATCTCAACCCACATATCTCCTGTCCCCGCATACCCGTATACAAGGCGAGGTAGTAGCACAACGCGTGTACGTCACCATGCTCCTTGTTCCATCGCTTCTCAAGGGCTTCTGTAAGCCTACGAAGGGATTCGTCCGTGGCAAAAGCCTTCTCCCTCTTGTTCGCTTTCGGGGACTTCAAGAATCGGAACGGCGTGTCCTCAATTCTTCCGTGCTCAATGTCGAAGTTATATATGCGTCGAAGTAGCGAGTAAGAGTTCGTCATAGTGGAGTTGGCTATGCCCCTAGCCCTCAAGCCGTCCTCCCACCCCTCTATGTCTCTCTTGGAGAGTTTGGAGTAGGGAATGTCCGCTATCGGCTCCTTGAGCAAGTAAAGTTCAGCGTTCTGGGCCTTCGCGGTGAGAGTTGACTGTTCCATGTGTCCCGCCGCAACTTCAGTCTCAAGGTACTTGAGGTATTCCCGCACCCTCTCGCCCACGCTCTTTCTGTTCGGCTCTTGGACAAGCTCAACCGGGTTGGTGAGCCTTGCCTTGCGGTTCAGCTCGTGCTTCCATTCCTCGAACTGCTCTTGGGACTCGCGCTTCTTGGTTGTGAACAGCTTCGTCTTCTGGTGCCGCTTGCCGTTCTCGTCGTACCAGAAGAGAATCCCCTGATATTTCTTGGCGTTGTCGCGCCAAGTGACGCTCGTTCCCCTATAGAAGTCCTTAGCCACGAGAAACCCCTTTCGTCGCTGTTGCAACTCCCACTCGATGCCTCGGAGTTTACAACATTCTTGCGATAAAAGGGGTTTGAAATCTGTCTATGTTGCAACAACACTTCTGCAAAACAGCTGGTAGTTAGTGGTGGAGTTCTGGTATCCGTCACTCCCACTCGATCGTTGCGGGCGGCTTCGGGGTGATGTCGTAGACGACGCGGTTCACGCCGTCGACTTCGTCGACAATGCGGCTCGAGATCTTTCCGAGCACATCGTAGGGAAGCTTTGCCCAGTCTGCCGTCATTGCGTCTGTGGACTCCACGGCACGGACGATGATCGGACGCTGGTAGGTGCGCTCGTCGCCCATGACGCCGACGGACTTGATGTCGGGAAGCACAGCGAAGTACTGCCAGCAGGCATGCTCGGAGTTCCTGTCTCCTGTCTCCTCGAAGAGGCGCTCATTGTAGGCATCGAGCTCCTCGCGCACGATGGCGTCTGCCTCCTTCAAGATGGCAAGCTTCTCCGGCGTGACCTCGCCGATGATGCGGATAGCAAGGCCGGGACCCGGGAAGGGCTGGCGCCAGACGAGCTTTGCCGGAAGACCGAGCGCAATGCCGAGCTCGCGCACCTCGTCCTTGAAGAAGTGGTCGAGCGGCTCGATGAGGTCGAAGTGGACCCCCTCGGGGAACGGGATCAGGTTGTGGTGGCTCTTGATCGTCGAAGCCTTGCCGCCGGTCTTTCTAGCGCCGGACTCGATGATGTCGGGATAGATCGTGCCCTGGGCAAGGTACTCGATGCCGTCGAGGTCCTGGGCGATGGAGAAGAACTCCTTCCAGAACTGCGTGCCGATGAGACGGCGCTTCTTCTCGGGGTCCGTCACGCCAGCAAGGAGCTCCTCATAGCGCTTCTCTGCATGGTCGTGGATCAGCGGCACATTGAACTGCTTGCGGAAGACCTCTTCGACCATCTCGGGCTCGCCGCGGCGCAGCATGCCGTGGTTCACGAAGACGCAGGTGAGCTGGTCGCCGATGGCACGGTGCACGAGCGCTGCCGTGACAGAGGAGTCGACGCCGCCGGAAAGTGCGAGGATGACCTTCCTGTCCCCTACCTCGGCACGAATCTCCTCCACCTTCTGGTCGATGATGTTGTCCATCGTCCAGGTGGCGGAGAGTCCTGCGATATCGAAGAGGAAGTGTTCGAGCATCTTCTTGCCATACTGCGTATGGCGGACCTCAGGATGGAACTGCGTCGCGAAGAGGCGGCGAGAAGCGCACTCCATGGAGGCGACGGGGCAGGTGTCGGTCACCGATGTGACGACAAAGCCTTCCGGCACTTCCTTCACGGCATCCCTGTGGCTCATCCACACGGTCTGCTCCTCGGGCGTGCCATCGAGAAGCTCAGAGTCTCCCGTGCGCTTGAGCTGCGCCGGGCCATACTCGCCCTTCTCGGTGTGGCCGACCTTGCCGCCAAGCTTTGCTGCCATGATCTGCTGGCCATAGCAGAAGCCAAGGACCGGAAGGCCAAGCTCGAAGACATCTGCATCCATGTCGGGCGCATCATCTGCATAGACAGAGGCCGGACCGCCCGAAAGGATGATGGCCGAAGGGGCCATGGCCTTGAGCTCCTCTGCCGAGATGTCGCAGGGGACAATCTCGGAATAGACATGGAGATCGCGGACACGCCTTGCAATCAGCTGCCCATACTGGGCGCCGAAGTCCAAGACGACGACGAACTGCTTTGGCCGAGCACTCTGCATTGCTGCCTCCGATAAGCGAGAGGTTCTTCTTGTCCACGTTCCATGATACGGCAAATGGAGACACCTCGCGTGCCGTGTATGGATGCCAAGCTTTTCTGCATACCGCTGCCCCGAATACACGGATGCCGCTCACCGCCAAAATGTTACCATTCAGGATATCCGCAGGTAGGGGCATTTGATGAACTTCAGTGCCTATTCAGTAAGCCGGTGGGTGACATGTCTAAGATGTAAGATTGCACAATGCCAAACGGTGGTGCATCCACCCCTACAAGGGAGACTTCTTTTGGCACACAGGAACAGAGGGCAGCTGGAACCTACAGCCGGTGCCCTGTCGCGCGATAACGGTCCGAGCCACTACGTGGCAAAGCGGGCCACGAAGAAGAAGCATTTCATTCTCCGCACGGTCCTCATCTGTGTGGTGGCAGTCATTGCCGTTGCAGGCGTCGCGTTCGCGAAGTTCTACAGCGATATCAACAGCAAGATCAAGGCGAACATCACGCCTGAGCTCGAGGCGCAGCTTACGGACTCCAAGGAAGTGTCGGAGCCGTTCTACATGCTGCTGCTCGGCGTGGACAAGAGCCAGGAGCGCGCCGATGAATGGGGCGACGATTCGTCGAACTTCAGGTCCGACACGATAATCCTCGCGCGCATCGATCCGAAGGACATGAAGGTCACGCTTGTCTCCATCGCCCGCGACACGATGGTGGACATGGGCGACTATGGCATGCAGAAGATCAACGCAGCCTATGCCCTGGGCGGCCCGAGCTATACGGTCCAGGTCGTCGAGAAATATGCCGGCGTCGATATCTCCCACTACGCAGAGGTGGACTTCGAGGCCCTGACAGCAATAGTCGATGGAATCGGCGGCATCGAGGTCACCGTACCGACCGACGTCGTGGACCCGCTCGCCAATGCGAACATCCAGGCAGGAACGCAAACCCTGAACGGCGAGCAGGCGCTTGCCCTCTGCCGCTCGAGGCATGCCTACGATGATTACGGTGCCGGCGACTTCTACCGCGCTGCAAACCAGCGTGCCGTCATCACCGCCATCATCAAGAAGGTTCTCTCCTCAGACCCGCTCACCATTGCCAACACCATCTCCAACCTCGCTGACGGTGTCTCGACCGATCTCGACGCCTCCCAGATCATCTCCCTTGCCCTCCAGATGAAGGACCTCGACGTGGACAACAACGTCTACTCCGGCCTGAATCCGACGGAGGGCGAGATGATTGACGGCATCTCCTACCAGGTCACCATCGAAGACGAATGGGAAGAGATGATGGAGCGCGTCGATAGCGGCGAGTCCCCCTACAAGAATGCCTCGGACGATCCGACAACAGGCGTCGCTGCAAGCGCAGGCGATGGCACGACGACCACGACGACGTCGACCGGCTCTGCAATGGACGACGTGGATGCCGTCCACAAGGGCGATATCGAAGTGCTGAACGGCTCTGGCGCGAATGGCGCTGCTGCCGCAGCCGCGAACCTGCTCGAGAAGGCAGGCTACACGGCGACGACCGGCGTCGCCGATTCCTCTGACTACCAGGAGATCACAATCGTCTACCGCGGCGACGACAGCATGGCCATTGCCAAGGGCGTCGGCGAGACGCTCTCCTCGCTCGGCACGATCAACTACGTGAACGACTCTTCGCACACCTACTCGTATACGGGAGACGTCCTCGTGATTCTCGGCAGCGACTAGCACCGAGACGCAGAGCGTCGACACACAAGAGGCTCCGGCATGATGCCGGAGCCTCTTTTCGTGGCTAGCAGGCCAATCTCAGCCCATCTCAGCTGCCCAGCTCCTTCATACGAATGAGGGGCCACACCCTGCGATGCAGCCCCTCAGAAAGTCTCTGAACCGTCTCTAGACGTTGAAGCGGAAGTGCATGACATCGCCGTCCTGGACGACGTAGTCCTTGCCCTCCATGCGCAGACGTCCTGCCTCGCGGGCCCCTGCCTCGCCGCCGAGCGTGACGTAGTCCTCATAGGAGATCGTCTCGGCCTTGATGAAGCCCTTCTCGAAGTCGGAGTGGATGACGCCTGCCGCCTCGGGAGCCTTGGCGCCGATGCGCACTGTCCAGGCCTTGACCTCCATCTCGCCGGCCGTGAAGAAGCTCTGAAGGCCCAGCAGATGGTAGGCAGCCTGCGCAAGCGTCTCGAGGCCGCTCTTCTCGAGGCCCAGAGACTCGAGATACTCCTTCGCCTCGGCAGGATCGAGCTCGGCAAGCTCTGCCTCGACCTCTGCGCAGATAGGGATGGGCTCCTGCCCGTCGATGGGCGCAAGCTTCTCTCCGAGCTGGTCCTCGTCGACATTTGCGACATAGAGGATCGGCTTCATCGAAAGAAGGAAGAGGTCATGTGCAGCCTTCTTCTCGTCCTCTGTCATATCGAGGTCGGCGGCACGCTTGCCTTCGTTGAGCCAGTCCTGGAGGCGCTTTGCGATAGCGAGCTTCGGGGCATTCTCCTTGTCGCGCTTGGCCTCCTTCTCGAGCTTCGGGATGGCACGCTCGAGCGTGCCGAGGTCGGCGAGGATGAGCTCCGTTGAGATCGTGTCCACGTCTGCTGCCGGATCGACGAACTCGCCGACACGCCCGGTCTCGCGCATGACATTGGGATCGGTGAAGTAGCGCACGACTTCGCAGATGGCATCGCAGTTGCGGATGTTTGCGAGGAACTGGTTGCCGAGGCCTTCGCCTTCGTTTGCGCCCTTTACGAGTCCTGCGATATCCACGAACTCGACGGTTGCCGGCACGATGCGGCCCGGATGCACGATGTCTGCGAGCTTCTGGAGACGCTCGTCAGGCACGTCGACGATACCGACATTTGGGTCGATCGTCGCGAACGGATAGTTGGCGGCAAGTCCGCCCTTCTTCGTGAGGGCAGTGAACAGTGTGGACTTGCCGACGTTCGGCAGGCCGACGATTCCGATGGACAGAGACACGTTCTATCTTCTCCTTCTTCTGGGGATGGCTTTGTGCGTGTTTGCTACTTCTTCGAGGAGGAATCCTCGCCGAAGGTATCGCCCAGGGCCTTGAGCGAACTGTCGAGGACCTTCTTGCCCTGCTGCTTGAGTTTCCTCACTTCGGCACGTTCGCGCTCGATCTCCTCTGCATGCGGATCGGGCACGACGAGGGCGGAGCCATCGGTGGGATGCATCTCGAGGGCGCCTTCCTTGCAGACCCTCGCGCAGACGCCGCAGCCGACGCAGTAGGCAGGCTCGATCTGGATCTTGCCGTCACGGTCGAGCTCGATCGCATGGAGGACGCAGGCCTCCGTGCAGTCGCCGCACATCGTGCACTTCGACATGTCGCAGGTCGGAAGCTCGCTCTTCATCTGCTTGGCAGGCTCGGGCCACTTCTGCAGCGCTGCCATGACAAGCTCGCGGCGCTGGGTGAGCATGCGGCGGTGGTGCTGGCTGTTCTGGACGCCGACTGCCTGCTCGAGCGAGCGGGTAAGCTCGTTCACGCGCTTCGTGTGGTTCTGAATCCTCTGCGCGACCGCCTGGGCACCATTGATTGCGGCATTGTGGCCGGCAACGAGGCTCGTGCCGGTGCGTGCGACCTGGCCCAGGAACTGGCTTCTCTTGTAGGCACGGGAGTACTCGTGGTCGAGCGCCTTCTCGTCCACCTCGAGGCCGCAGGCAGCGCCTGTGAGCTCCTCGGCGTAGGAGATAGCGTCGGTATAGGCCTCCTCGCCTGTCGTCGTGCGACAGCGGTCGCAGACACCGAGCGGCAGGTACACGGAGATGTTGTCATACTCCATGAAGAGGGAGAACCACAGCTCCTTCGAGAGTGCGCCGACGCACGGCAGGACGATCTCGTTTTCCTTCGGGATGCGCCCCAGAGCACGCGTGCAGGTGATATAGACATGGTCATGCGATGCTGCCTGCTTCGCGATGCTGTTGTAGAGCGTCTTCGGCATGAGCTTCTGGATCAGGAAGGCCTCGGTCGGGCACACAGCCGCGCAGAGTCCGCACTTCCTGCAGGACTCGTTCACGGTGAGCGCCGTCTCCGTGATCGAGATGGCATTGACCGGGCAGACATCCTGGCACTTCGTGCAGGCCTTCGGATCCTTGGATGCAACAGAGAGGCAGCGCACGGAGTTCGGACGCGGACGCTCCTTGTACTTCGACGGATCCCACTGCGGAGCCGTCTCCGGATCGAACGATATCCCGTTCATGACGGTCTCGACAGGCTTCGAGACAGCGCCCCAGTTGTTCGTGATATCGATGATGTCGTCCAGAAGATCGTGCTTCTCTGCCATGTATCCCCCTCTACGCATGAACCTGCTTATTGTACCGCGGAGGATGCCCGTTCTGCCGCTGCATTCACGAGCGCCCCTGCAAAGCGGGAAAAGAGCAGGAACGTCCCCCCTAACATGGGAAAAGGCTCCGGACGCCTTGTGGCATCCGGAGCCTTCCGAGTCAGATAGAGCTGTTCTGGCTGCAGCTATTAGTACATGCCGCCGCCCTGGCCGCCCTGAGCTGCTGCTGCAGAGATGGCCTCTTCGATCGTCGTGTCCTTCGGCACATCCGTGACCGTAGCCTCGGTGATGAGGATGAGGGAAGCGACAGATGCTGCGTTCTGCAGCGTGACACGGGTGACCTTGACAGGATCGAGGACGCCCATATCGATCATGTTGCCCCACTCGCCGGTTGCGGAGTTCAGGCCCTCGCCCTCAGGCAGGCCCTTGATCTTCTCGACGACGACAGAGCCTTCAAAGCCAGCGTTGGATGCGATGGTCTTGACAGGAGCCTCGAGAGCCTTGCGGACGATATCGACACCGATCTTCTCGTCGGCATCGGCGCACTCGACATCATCGAGCGCAGAGGCTGCCTCGAGGAATGCGACGCCGCCGCCGGCGACAATGCCCTCCTCGACTGCTGCACGGGTTGCCTGAAGAGCATCCTCGATGCGGTGCTTGATCTCCTTGAGCTCGACCTCGGTAGCAGCGCCGACCTTGATGACTGCAACGCCGCCAGCGAGCTTTGCCAGACGCTCCTGGAGCTTCTCCTTGTCGAAGTCAGAGGTCGTGTTCTCGATCTCGTTCTTGATCTGTGCGACACGCTCGTGGATAGCATCCTTCGAGCCATAGCCGCCGACGATCGTGGTATTGTCCTTCGTGATCTTGACGGACTTTGCACGGCCGAGCATCTCGGCGGTGACATCGGAGAGGTTGACGCCGAGCTCCTTCATGGCAACCTGGCCGCCGGTCACGATTGCGATGTCCTCGAGCATCCTCTTGCGGCGGTCGCCGTAGCCAGGAGCCTTGACGGCAGCGATGTTCAGCGTGCCACGGAGCTTGTTGAGGATGAGCGTGGCCAGAGCCTCGCCGTCGACGTCCTCAGCGATGATGAGCAGCGGAGCGCCCTGCTTCGAGACAGCCTCGAGGATCGGCAGGATGTCCTGGATGTTCGAGATCTTCTGGTCGGTCATGAGGATGTAGGGATCCTTGAGCTCGGCCGTCATGTTCTCGTTGTCCGTTGCGAAGTACGGGGAGATGTAGCCCTTGTCGAACTGCATGCCCTCGACGGTGTCGATGTCGATGCCGAAGGTCTGGGACTCGTCGACCGTGATGACGCCGTCCTTGCCGACGATCTCCATTGCATCAGCGATCTTCTCGCCGATCTCAGGGTCGGCAGCAGAGATGGTGCCGACAGCAGCGATCTGCTTCTTCGTGGAGATGGTGGTTGCGGAGGCGACCATCTTCTTCACGACAGCGTCGACTGCCTTGTCGATGCCGCGGCGCATTGCAATCGGGTTTGCACCAGCTGCGACGTTGCGGAGACCCTCGTTGACGAGGACCTGGGCAAGAAGCGTAGCGGTCGTGGTGCCGTCGCCGACCGTATCATTGGTCTTCGTGGCGACTTCCTTCACGAGCTGGGCGCCCATGTTCTCGACAGGGTCCTTGAGCTCGATCTCCTTGGCGACGGAGACGCCGTCGTTCGTGATGGTCGGAGCGCCATAGGAGCGCTGAAGCGCCACATAGCGGCCCTTCGGGCCCATCGTCGTGGTCACTGCGTCAGCCAGGGTGTTGACGCCCTTGGCAAGGCGGGCACGTGCATCCGTACCGAAGTTAATGTCCTTTGCTGCCATTTGTATCTCCTTGAAACCGGATAGCGTCCGCTATCCCTTTATCCTTCTGGATACGAAGCCTTAGGCCTCGATGATTGCGTAGATGTCCTCAGCACGGAGCAGCAGGTAATCCTCGCCGTCGAGCTTGACCTCGTTGCCGCCGAACTTGCCGTAGTAGACCTCATCGCCCGGCTTGACCTCAGGAACGATGCGCTCGCCCTTCATGTCGATCTTGCCAGAGCCGACAGCAACGACAGTGCCGCGCTGCGGCTTCTCCTGTGCACCGCTGGAGATGTACAGGCCGGAGGCCGTCTTCTCCTCCTTCGGTGCGGGCTTGACGAGTACACGATCTCCCAAAGGCTTCAAAGTCATGATGTTTGAACCTCCTCTATCGACGTCTTCATCAGACGTTGGAGGGTGTTCGGCCCTCCCTTTGCGAACGTCTAGAATCATACCCACATGCACGAAGTTATACCTTCAAAGAAGAAAAAATCTTCTATACGGCGCTTAGATTTTATGCCCCATAGATACTGACGCCCCACTGATTGCATATCCAGACATGGAGAAAGGGGCCTCGCGGTCCCCTTCTCCATTCCTTCAATGCATGGAAACTAGGCTTCTGCCTCTTCGAGCTCGGCAATCTGGCGCTCCCAGAGCGTCCAGACAGCATCCGAGGGCATGCGCAGGTCTCCTCTGGGCGATACGGCGACGGTGCCGACCTTCGGTCCATCCGGCAGGCAGCTGCGCTTGAACTGCTGCGCGAAGAAGCGGCGGCAGAAGATGCGCAGCCACTTCAGAATTGTCTTCTCGTCGTAGACGTCACCGAGTGCATAGACAGCAAGCCTGAACACCTTCTTCGGTGCAAAGCCGCATCTCAGCATCTGGTAGAGGAAGAAGTCATGGAGCTCATAGGGTCCGACAAGGTCCTCTGTCTTCTGGCTGATTGTGCCATGCGCCGTAGCGGGCAGAAGCTCGGGCGAGACCGGCGTTGCGAGCACATCGAGAAGCACTGCCGACTCCGTCTCGTTTCCGCAGGTATCTGCCACATAGCGCACGAGGTGGCGGACAAGCGTCTTCGGGACCGAGGCGTTGACGCCGTACATCGACATGTGGTCGCCGTTGTAGGTGGCCCAGCCCAGTGCCAGCTCTGAGAGGTCGCCCGTTCCGATCACGAGGCCGCCCTCCTGGTTTGCGATGTCCATCAGGATCTGCGTGCGCTCGCGGGCCTGCGAGTTCTCATAAGTCACATCCTGGACGCGCTCATCGTGGCCGATATCGGCGAAGTGCTGGCGCACCGCCGCATCGATCGAGACTTCCTTCAAGGTGGCACCCAGAGACTTCGTGAGCTCCGTCGCATTGGAATGCGTGCGCTTCGTCGTGCCGAAGCCCGGCATCGTGACCGCGATGATGCCTTTATGGTCGAGACCCAGGATATCGAAGGCACGGGCCATGACAAGAAGGGCAAGGGTGGAGTCGAGGCCGCCCGAGACGCCGACGACGGCGCACTTCGAATGCGTGTGGAAGAGCCTCTTCGCAAGACCCATGCTCTGGATCTGGAAGATGTCCTCGCAGCGCTCTGCACGCGTCGCCTCGTCGTCCGGCACGAACGGATGCGGATCGACGGCACGCGTGAGGCGTACTTCCGTCTTCTCGAGCGAGAAGCGCACCTGCCTGTATCCCGAAAGGGCCGGCAGCGAGCAGCTGAAGCTCGACATGCGCTGGCGCTCCTCTGCGATGAACTGGCAGTCGATCTCGCTCAGGCAGAAGCCGTCACCGAACGGCTTTGCCTCTGCGAGGATGTGTCCATCCTCGCAGATGAGGTTGTGGGCAGAGAACACGAGGTCCTGCGTCGACTCTCCCCAGCCGGCATTTGCATAGACATAGCCGCAGATGAGGCGGGCACTCTGGCCGGAGACGAGGCTGCGTCTGTAGGCAGCCTTGCCGACGATTGCATTCGAGCAGGAGAGATTGCAGATGAGGGTGGCGCCTGCCTGGGCATGGGCCACAGAAGGCGGCTCCGGCACCCAGAGGTCCTCGCAGATCTCTGCTGCGACGACGAGCTCGGGCATGGTCTCGCAGGAGAAGAGCTGCCGCGTGCCGAAGGGCACATTCACGAATCCCGCCACATCGATGGGTGTGACCTCTTCGGGGCCTGGCACGAAGTGCCTTCCCTCATAGAACTCGTTGTAGGTCGGAAGGAAGCGCTTCGGAACGATGCCGAGAAGATTGCCTGAATTCATGGCGCAGGCACAGTTGTAGAGCTTGCCCGAAATCCTGAGTGGCGCTCCACAGAAGATGAGGGCATCGAAATCTGCCGTCTTCTCCACGAGCTCTCTGAGCCCTGCCTCTGCCCCTTCGAGGAGCGCCTGCTGCAGGAACAGGTCTTCGCAGGTATAGGCCGTAAGGCATAGCTCGGGCAGGACGATGACCTTGGCGCCGGCAGAAGCGGCGCGCTCCACCGCCTCGAGGCACGAGCTTACATTGAACGGGACATCCGCCACGCGCACTTCGGGCGTCACGGCAGCTACCGGGACAAAGCCATCGGTCATGGTCATCCTCTCTCTTGGATGCCTAGCATCCTAGCATGAGAGCGCCTGGCATGGCACGCAGCCTCGATATCTTCCGTCAGAGGCCTGCTGCAGCTGCCCGAAAGCCATCGGCATGCAGCGGAGCCTCCCCGTACGGCACAAGACAGCCTCATGCAATCGTCTGCACGGCAGCTATGCGGCATCCTGCCAGATTCGCTTCCGTTATTTCTCTCTTATTGAAGTGAAGTGCGATTCGCTTCAATAAGAGCAACACCACGCACAAGAAGAAGGCAGCCCGGAGGCTGCCTTCTCGATGCTGCATATAGGTCTGTGCCGCTACTCGGAGAGATAGCGTGCGAGGAACTCGCGCGTTCGTGGCATCTTCGGATGCGTGAACATGTCCTCAGGCTTGCCCTGCTCGGCGATGACGCCCTGGTCCATGAAGACGACCTTGTCGGAGACGTTGCGCGCGAAGTCCATCTCGTGCGTCACGACGACCATCGTCATTCCTCCCTTGGCAAGGTCGCGCATGACGTTCAGGACCTCGCCGACGATCTCAGGGTCGAGAGCCGAGGTCGGCTCGTCGAAGAGCATAAGGTCCGGCTTCATGCAGAGGGCGCGCGCAATTGCGACACGCTGCTTCTGGCCGCCGGAAAGAGACACCACAGGAGCCTTCGCGAAGTCGGCAAGACCGACAGCCTCGAGGTTCTTCATGGCCTCCTTCTCGGCATCTGCCTTCGTGGCCTTCTTGAGCGTCACAGGCGCGAGCGTGCAGTTGTCGAGCACATTGAGGTTCGCGAACAGGTTGAAGCCCTGGAACACCATGCCGATCTTCTCGCGCAGGCGGTTCACGTTCACATGCTCTGCCGTCAGGTCCTCGCCGCGGAACCACACATGGCCCTCATCCGGCGTCTCGAGCAGGTTGATGCAGCGCAGGAGCGTCGACTTGCCGGAGCCCGAAGCGCCGATGATCGTGACGACCTCGCCGGGCATGACATCGAAGTCGATGCCCTTGAGCACCTCATGCTCGCCGAAGCTCTTGCGGAGCCCCTCGACGCGCACGACAGGCTGCGTCTTCTCTTCGCTCACTTCTCATCGCCTCCCTGGGCCTTGGCAACAGGCACATCGGACGTGCCGAGCACGACACGCTCGCCCTTGGCATCGAAGTGCTCGCCGAACTTGTTCAGGAGCTTCGTCGCGATCATCGTCAGGATCAGGTAGACGACGGCAGCAGCGATGTAGGGCTCCATCTGCTTGAAGTAGACGCCTGCAATCGTGCGGACAGCAAACGTGAGCTCGAGAACACCGATTGCCATGAGCACCGAGGAGTCCTTGATGTTGATGACAAGCTCGTTCGAGAGGGCAGGAATCGCATTCTTGATGCCCTGCGGGAAGACGACCTTGCGCATGGCCTGCCACTGGGACATGCCGAGCGAGCGTGCTGCCTCGGTCTGGCCCGGATCGACCGCCATGATGCCGCTCCTCAAGACCTCCATCATGTAGGCCGTGGAGTTCAGAGACACCGTCACGAGGCCGGCATTGAAGGGCGACCAGACTGCGAGGATCTGCGTCGGCGTCATGCCCTGTCCCGTCAGGAGTCCTGTTCCTGCATAGTAGATGATGAGGCCCTGGATCATCATCGGCGTGCCGCGCATGACGGCCGAATAGACCTTTGCGAAGCCGACGCCCACGACCTTCCAGAAGCGGACGAAATCGTTGTCGGAACGGTCGATCTCCATGAGCCGGAGGAACACGAGGCCAAGGGACAGGAAGAAGGCGACGACGGTGCCGATGACGGCAATCTCGATCGTGCCGAGGATGCCCTGGATGAACGTATCCCTCATCTGGTAGAGCATGTAGAACATCGACGCGAGGAAGTCCGTCGGATTCGAGTCCGATGAGATCGAGCTGCTCAGCAGATCGGAGAGGCCGATGATGCCACGGTCGACGAAGAAGATGCCCACAATCGCCCAGACGATGTAGGAGCAGATGCGCTCTGCCTTCTTGGCTTCAGGCTTCGTGAAGGGCGAGGTCTCGGCGTAGGCCGTCCCCTTCCACTTCGCAAGCTTGTTCACAAGTGCCACAGCCGACACGGCAAGCCATGCCAGAAGCACGTAGTAGAGGATGGATTCGACCGCGTAGGACCTGAGCAGGAAGCTCGATGGGGAATGGGGCTGGTTTGCCAGCGCCAGGCCCACGCAGGCGATGGCGGAAGTGCCGAGGAAGACATAGCGGTGGTCTTCCTGCACGAACCGCGCGAATCCGCGTTTTTTGGCCATTGAGAGTACGCTCCTTTGCCGCAAAGGCATCCCCTGCAGAGAATGTGCAGAGGATGCCTGCCTTGTTGGTATCTTGTGGTCTTCCTACTCCGGAAGGCGTGCCTGCACGTCGTCCCAGACCTTCTGGCGCTCGTCCTGGGAGACGCCGTCGATGAGGTCATTGATCGTGGCAAGCGTGTCGTCGTTGCCCTTGGCGATGCCGGCGTTGATCGGTGCATCCTCCTGGAAGAGAATCTTGGAGCCGTTGATCTGGACAGCGACAAGGCCCGGGTTCGAAGCGAGGATGCCCTTCTCGTTCTCGACGTCGAACGTGATGGCGTCGCAGGCGCCGGAGTTCAGGCTCGAGATCTGGGCAGGGACGGAGTCGACCGGCGTCAGGTGATTCACGCCGTCGATCTCGTCGATGACATCATCCAGCAGCGTATCGCGCTGGCCGAGGACGGCGGCACCGGCGAAGTCGGAGAGGCTCGTCGCGTTCTGGTACTTCGAGCCCTCCTTCACGAGCAGGCCGTAGTGGCCGGTCCAGTAGGCATCGGAGAAGTCGATGGACTGGCGGCGCTCATCCGTTGCCGTCATGCCGGCGCAGATGAGGTCGATCTGGCCGTTCTTCAGGGCCTCGACGAGGCCGGAGAACTCCATCTTGACTGCGACAGGCTCGAGATCGAGCTTGTCTGCGATGAGCTTCGCGAAGTAGATGTCATAGCCGTCAGCATAGGCACCGGACTGTCCCTCGACGGGAATCGTGTTGTCCGTGGCCTCGGAGACCTGCCAGTTGAACGGAGGATAGGCGACTTCCATGCCGACACGCATCGTGCCGTTGTCGCCGAAGCTTGCCTTGGACGAGCTGGAATCGGAGCTTGAAGAGCTCGTCGTGGCGGTCGACGGGCCGCAGGCAGTCAGAAACGTTGCGCCACCGAGAGAGATGGCGGTAAGGCCAGAGGCCTTGAGGAAATTGCGGCGCGTGAATGCATGGCTTTCGAACATGGCAGATCCTCCTGTGGTAGATATATCCCTTCTGTACACGCAACCGGAGGGGACCCATTCCCCTCCCCCTTGCAACTGAATGCGAGAAAGCTACGGGTACCAGGCTCAAAGGATACAGCCCTTTTCAGGATGCGCCCAAAAAACTTTGATGAGGGAAACAACGCTGTAACTGCCTGCACAGAAAAGGGGCTGTCTTCCTGCGCAAAGAGGGGACCTCCCGCTTTCCGCCGGAAGTCCCCTCCATAAAAACCATCACATTCCTGATATATGTGCGCTGCTTCTGCGCTACTTCTTGGCCTTGAGCCACGCCTGCTCGCCCTGCCAGACGACCGGGTGCTCCGGGCTTGACCAGTCGCCGAGCTTCGAGTTGGGGTGCGCATCGAGCGAAAGGTCGCCGAAGGCGCCTGCCTTATAGGAGCGCAGCGCCACAAGCGCGATCATCGCGCCATTGTCGCCGCAGGCACGAAGGGGCGGCACCGTGACGCGCACGCCCATGCGCCCGAACGTCTTTTTGTAGGCCTCGCGCAGCTGCGGGTTCGCAGCGACGCCGCCGCCGACGCAGAAGTCGGAGACGCCGGTCTCCTCCACAGCCTGCTTTGCCTTTGCGACCTGCACATCGATGACGGCAGCCTCGAAGGAGGCAGCAAGATCGGGCAGGTTGATGGCGCGGCCTGCCTTGTTCTCGCCCTCGATGTAGGTGATGACGGAGGTCTTGAGGCCGGAGAGGCTGAAGGCATAGTCGCCCGAGTGCATCATCGCACGTGGGAAGTGAATGGCACGGGGGTTGCCCCCTGCCGCAAGGCGGCTGATGACAGGGCCGCCCGGATATCCCAGGCCCAGGGCCTTGGCAACCTTGTCGAAGGCCTCGCCCACGGCGTCGTCGATCGTCTGGCCGAGCACCTCATAGTCTCCCCAAGCCTTCACGTGCACAAGCATCGTGTTGCCGCCGGAGACAAGGGAGGCCACGAACGGAGGCTCCAAGTCGGGCGTCTCGAAGAGGTTTGCAAAGAGATGCCCCTCGAGGTGGTTCACGGGAATGATCGGCAGGCCGCAGGCAGCGCAGAGGCCCTTCGCGAAGGCGACGCCGACGACAAGGGCTCCGACCAGGCCTGGTCCCGACGTCACGCCGACCGCAGCCAGATCTGACGGAGCAAGCGTATCTGCGCCGTAGTGCGCACCGGCGCGGGCAAGCGCCTCCTCGTAAACGCCGACCAAGGCCTCGACGTGCTTCCTGCTTGCGATCTCCGGCACGACGCCGCCGAAGCGGGAGTGGAAGTCGACAGATGTTGCCACGACGTTCGAGATGATCTGTCCCTCGTGGTCGATGACGGCCATGGCGGTCTCATCGCAGGAGGACTCGATCGAAAGGATCAGAGGGGATGCGGCCTTGATGGCTGCTGCCACATCTTCCGTCCTCGGCGCGACCTGGATCGGCCACGGGCGGATCGATGCAGCCGGCACGGGTGCCTTCCCCATGCCTTCGGGGTCTGCTGCAAGCGGGAGCGCCACCTTCAGGATCAGTGCTGCCGTATCAGGCCCATAGTAGCCAGGACGCCTGCCTGCCTCCTTGAAGCCAAGCTTCGCATAGCAGGCACGTGCAGCCTCATTTGCCTCGTCGACCTCGAGCGATGCGGTCTCGGCGCCGAGCATCTCGCCGTCGTAGACGACACGCGACACCAGACGCGACGCGATGCCTTCATGGCGACGATCCTTCGCTACCGCCACATCCTCGATCTCGAAGTCGGCACCGGCAAGCACGCCTCCGGCATAGCCGATGATCTTCTCCTGGTCATGGGCCACCCACCAGCTCCTGCCAGGCTGCGAGATCTCCTCGAAGAAGGCATGCTCGCTCCAGGGCGTGTGGGAAGATCCTCCAAAGATCTCTGCCTCGAGTGCCGCCACAGCGCCGCAGTCGTTTACCGTCATCGGACGCAGCTGCGTATGGATGGAGCCGAGCATATCGTCGACGCCCGTGATATCCACGGATGCCGGCTTCTTGAGGCCGAGCCGCTTGCGCTCGTTCTCCTCTGCATCGGAAAGCCTTGTATAGAGCGGAAGCACGAGGGCAGGATCGCCATCGCCGCGGGCGGCACCTTCCGCCGCTGCTGCCGACATGAGGCCCTCCCCCGTCGGGAACCAGAGTGCCTCGTCGACGAAGCGGGCAAATCCTGCCTTCTCGAAGAGGCCCTTGTACTTGATGAGGCCGTTTCCTGTGAGCTGAAGCTCGTCCTTGCCGGCAAGCCCTGCCCAGGCATCTGCTGCCGCATCGGCCTTGAGGACGGTCTCGCGCACGAACGTGCGCTTCACGCCTGCCTCGGTAAGCTCATAGATGCCAGGGTAGACCTCATGGCGCATCGCATCGTTCACGACGCCGAGCATGCCACGGACTCCTGCGTGCCAGGCAGCCCAGGCTGTCGCATCGAGCGTCGAGGCACCCCAGAGGGCGCACCCAAGCCCCGAAGCGATGCCCTTAGCCGTGGCGATGCCGATGCGGACGCCCGTGAAGGAGCCAGGACCGCGTCCAACGATCACGGCGTCGACATCTTCCATCGCAGCGCCCGCCTCGGCCAGGACATCGAGCAGGGTCTGCACCAGCTCGACATTGGCCTGGCGGCGGCACATATGGTCACCTGTGGCAAGAAGCTGGGCCTGAGGCGTCTTCCCAGGCTCCTCCTTCCAGGCAGCCGCTGCTGCGGCGAGCATGTCCGTCGATGTATCGAGCGCCAGCACAAGGCGCCCTTCTGTCTTCTCGTACCTCATGAAGAAGCTCTCTTCTGTCTCGTTCTATTCTGTGCGGGCACAGGCATCTTGAAGCTCGCTCACGAGCTCGTCTGCACGCGTGCCATGCGGCGCGAATGTGATGCGCCTTGGGGGCTCCACGCCTTCTGCCACCTCATCGTCGAGGCGCTCTATCGTCACATCGAGCCTCTCGTCGCCGAGTTCGCTCTCGAACTGCTCGCCCCATTCGATGAGGCAGGGGCCGTCGCCGCCGAGCACATCGAAGAGGCCCGTATCCTCGAGCTCGCCTGCATCATCGAGGCGGTAGAGGTCAAAGTGGTAGAGCGGAAGCTCTTTTCCCTCGTAGACCATCTCGATCGTGAAGGTCGGGCTCGTGACGTCGTCCTCAATCCCCATGCCCCGGGCTACGCCCTTCGTGAGCTGGGTCTTGCCAGCGCCGAGGTCTCCCGTGAGCACGAGCACGTCTCCCGCCCGGAGCAGATGTCCGAGCACCTCGCCCAGCCCCTGGGTCTCCTCGGCAGAGGCGCTCTTATAGGTCTTCTCATCTATCGTCTGAGGCAGCATCGCTAGCCCCTTCCTATTTCCTGCTTCTCGGGGCTTGCCGGATGCTCGCGCAGCCACTGTCCGAGATAGGCGAAATCCTCGTCGAGATACTGCTGCCACTCGCGGTGGTAGAGCGCCGCTGCCGGATGGAAGACCGGCAGCACGTTGAAGTGCCCGGTCTGATGCATGCGGCCGCGGAGGCTCGATATGCCCTCCTCGGTCCTGAGCACGAAATGCGCTGCGAAATTGCCGAGGCAGACGATCACATCAGGCCAGATCGAACGGATCTGCTCGCGCAGGAACGGCGAGCAGGCAACGATCTCTTCCGGCTTCGGATTGCGGTTCGAAGGCGGCCTGCATTTGAGGACATTGGCGATATAGACGTCCTCGCGCCTGAGCCCTGCCAGAGAGAGCAGATCGTCGAGGTTGTGTCCGGCAGCGCCGACGAACGGCTCTCCCTGGAGGTCTTCATTCCTGCCAGGGGCCTCGCCTATGAACATGACGCGGGCATTGGGATTGCCGACACCGAAGACGATGTTCGTCCTCGTCTGGCCCAAGGGACACCGCTCGCAGTCTCCGAGCACGGCCTCGATCTCCTCGAGCCGCACCTCGCGGGGCTTCTGATGCTCATGCCCCGGAATCTGCATGATTGCCATCCTGCTCTCCCCATCCAAAAGGCTGGGGCGCGGCTTCTTCGCACGGGTGCGCCGTGCCTGGGGCCGTGCCTCAGACATACAGCTTTTCCAGACGCAGGCCGAAGTCGCAGGTGACCTCGTAGTTGATCGTGTGGCGCCTGTCTGCCATCTCGTCTGCTGTGATCTCTTCCTGGCCGTCGCGGCCAAGCACGGTCACGACGTCGCCTTCAGAGAGCGGCACAGCATTGCCGAGCGTATGGGCACCCGGCGCGTCTGCTGCGAACATGAACTGGTCCATGCAGATCTTGCCAACCTGCGCACACCTCTTCCCATGCACGAGCACGTCCATGTTGTTCGAGAGCAGGCGCGAGAGGCCATCGGCGTAGCCGATGTTCACAGTCGCGATCTGCGTGCCCTTGTACGGGATGCGGTAGGTCATGCCGTAGCCGACACCCTCGCCGACCTCAGGCATCGTAACGCGCGTGATGCGAGCCTTCACGGACATGACAGGCTCGAGCGAGATATAGGGTGCCGTCGACTCTGCCGGCTGCATGCCGTAGAGGCCGACGCCGACACGGCACATGTCCATCTGCAGTTCCTTGTGGAGGATCGTGCCGGGCGTATTGTCGCAGTGCACAAGGCCGCAGGAGAAGCCTGCTGCCTTGAGTGCATGCACGGTATCGGAGAACCTGCGCGCCTGGAGCACGAAGTCCCAGTCATCCGGCACATCGGCCGTGGCGAAGTGCGTGAACGTGCCTGCGCACTCAAGGCCGCGATGGAAGTCGATCGAGCGGCGGAACTCGACGGCATCCTCCGGACGCACGCCGATGCGGTTCATGCCGGAATCGATCGCGAGGTGGTACTTGCCTACCTTGCCAGCAGCAGCTGCTGCCTCGCCAAAGGCAAGCGCGAAATCGGAGGTATAGACAGAGGGCATGATATCGTAGCCGACAAGCGTGTCCACGGCCGTCACCGGGGGCTGCGCAAGCATGAGGATAGGCTCCTCGATGCCGGCGCGCCTGAGCTCGACGCCTTCCTTCACGGTTGCGACGGCGAACTGCTGGGCTCCTGCCTTTGTCATCTCCTTCGCGCACCTCACGGCGCCGTGGCCATAGGCATCGGCCTTCACGACGCACATCATGCGCACGCGCGGGTCTATCTGGGCGCGGAAGGCACGGACATTCTTCTTGAGGGCCGAAAGGTCGATCTCGACCCAGGCCCACCGGTCATCGGGACACGCAATCTCTGTCATAGCGAAGGCTCCTGGTCCTCGGCGGCACCAGCGACAAGCGAGGAGACATGGTCCTCGAGCTCGTCGACAGCCAGGCCGACTTCGTCTGCAATATCTCCTGCCATCACGCCGCGGCTGCCATAGCGCTTTGCGGCACGGCTGCCGGCAACGGCGTGGACCTCGCAGCCAAACGCTGCGATAAGGGGCAGATCCTCGATGTCATCCGGCATGCGGGCAAGAAGCGCGCAGATGATGCCGCCAAGCACATCGCCCGAACCTGCCGTTGCAAGGCTTGCTGTGCCCGGCTCAGGCAGAAGCGCTGCCTCGACGCCGACACAGGCTGTCGCTGTGCCCTTTGCGACGACGCAGAGTTCAGATCCGCCATCTGCCCAGACGATGCGGCGTGCCGCCTCGAGGGCAGCAGTCAGCGAGTCAGGCGGCGTATCGGCAAGGCCGACAAGGCGTCCGAGCTCGCGGCGGTGCGGCGTGAGCACAAGCGGGGCGTCTCGCCTCGTGACCTCCGGGAACTCATCGAGATGCCCATTCGTGAGGCGTGCGAGGCAGTTGAGGCCGTCGGCGTCGACGACAAGCGGCGCCTTGGAATTGATGAGGGCGGAGACGACCGCAACCGTGCCGCCCGTGACACGCATGCCAGGGCCCACGAGCGTGGCAGAGCTGCGCTCTGCGAGCTTCAGGATCACCGGGCGTGCTGCTGCGGAGAATGTGCCATCCTGCTCTGCTGCGACGCCGACGACCGGCACCTCGGGGAGCTGCATCTGGATCAAGGGTGCGATCGTCACCGGCACGGCAAGCGTCACGTAGCCAGCACCGGCACGGGCTGCTGCCTTTGCTGCCATGACGGCAGCACCGGGATAGCGGGAAGATCCTGCAACCACAAGTACGGATCCCCTGCTGTATTTGTCCACATTGTTCGTATGGGGGGCAACGACATCTGCGTAGTCGGCGGGCTCGACACGCCAGGCCGTGGGGTCATTGTCGAGAACCGTGCGCTCTGTCTGCTCTGCGAGTGGCGCCACGATGATGCCGCCTGTGACATCCCTTCCCTCATCGGAGATGAGGCCCGGCTTGAGGCACAGCATCGTCACGGTCTCGTCTGCCACGATGCAGGCGCCGGGTGCATGCCCGGTCTGTGCAGAGAGGCCAGATGGCACATCGATCGAGACGACTGGCACGCCGGCGGCGTTCACGGTGTCGATCCAGATATCGAAAGGCGGCTTCGGCTCCCCGTGGAAGCCCGTGCCGAGCATGGCATCAAGGACAAGGTCGGACGAGGAGAGGATCTCCATGAGGTCCTCGCGCGGAGGCCCGACGACGATCTCGACGCCGGCATCTTCTGCGCTCTTGGCGACGAGGCGGGCAAGATCGCTCTTGATCTCTTCGGGCTCGACAGGAGAGACGACCGTCACGCTGTAGCCATGGCTCTGGAGCACCTGCGATGCCACCCAGCCGTCCCCGCCATTGTTGCCGAAGCCGACAAGGATCGCGACCGCACGGACGTCTTCGAGACGCATGACCTCTTCGGCAGCGGCTCCTCCCGCACGGCGCATGAGCTCCGATATGCTCACGCCCTGTTCCGAAAGCCCATTCTCGACGGCCTTCACGTCCTCCACGTTCAGGACTGGTTGCACGATGATCCTCCTTAGCCCAGGCAAGGCGGGCGCCTCGCTGGTCAAAGATTTTAGTGCATATAGGCCTATCTGTCCTGAACCTTCGTCTCCTCGCCAGAATTGGCAGCGCCTTGGGCCTCCACAGCGTCGAGCTCATCGAGGACGCTTCTGGCCTTCCTGAAGGATTCCGCAAGATCGCGCTGCGGATCGGGCGTCTCCTCCTTCTTGGGACGCACGGCCTCGGTCACAGCCACGGCATTCGCAACCGCAAGCTCGCGCGTGAACGAGAGCGAGAGCGCGACCTCCTGAATGCCCTGCTTCTCTGCAATCTCCCTGGCACGTCCAGCAAGGATGCACTTCGGACGCCCCGCTGCATCGCGTGCGACCGAGACGTCCGCATATCCTATGCCCTGGGAAAAACCAGTTCCCAGGGCCTTGAGCACAGCCTCGCGTGCAGCGAAGCGTGCAGCATAGTGCTCGGCAGGGCGGGCCGACGAGTCGCAGTAGTCGCGCTCTTCCTTCGTGAAGAGCCTTGTCCTCATGGACGGCGTGCGCTCGAGCGCCCGTGCCATCCTCGGAATCTCTACGATATCGACGCCGATCCCCGCCAGTGCCATATGCCTACTCCACTGTCACCGATTTTGCCAGGTTGCGCGGCTTGTCCACATCGCAGCCGCGATCGAGCGCGACATAGCGGGCAAGCATCTGCAGGTGCACGACAGCAACGAGCGGCACGAGGAACTCCTCGGGCACCGGAGGCACCCAGAGCACGTTCGAGCACAGCGGCACGACGTCCTCGTCGCCGTCTGTCGCGACCCCTATTACAGTAGCACCGCGGGCGATGCATTCCTGGATATTGGATATGGTCTTGTCGTGGACATGGTCGGCAGGCACGATCGCGACGACCGGGAAGCCGGGCTCGAGAAGGGCGATCGGGCCATGCTTCATCTCTCCTGCCGCATAGGCCTCGGCGTGGAGGTAGCTGATCTCCTTGAGCTTCAGGGCTCCTTCTGCGGCGGTCGTGGAGTTCACGCCACGGCCCAGGAAGAGGGCCGAGTGGGCGCGTCTGAAGACGCGGGCGGCCTCCTTGTCCTGCCAGCTGCGCTTGAGCACGGTCTCCATGAGGCTGGGCACGCACTCGAGGTCATGGAACTTCTTCTCGACCTCTTCGGCAGAAAGGGCGCCCCGTGCCTGTGCAAGGCGAAGTGCCAGGAAGGCCGCACCCACCATCTGTGCCGTATAGGCCTTCGTCGAGGCGACGCAGACCTCAGGGCCCGCCTGGATATAGAGCGTGCCGTCAGACTCGCGCGCAGCGGTCGAGCCCAGCACGTTCGTGATTGCAAAGATCTTGCAGCCAAGGCCCCTGAGCCGGCGCGCTGCCGTCAGGGTATCTGCCGTCTCACCCGACTGGGTGATGATGACACAGAGAGTATGGTCGGTCACGAGGACCGTGTCCTTGTAGTTGAGCTCAGAGGCCTGCTCGACGACGACCGGAATCTTTGCCCAGTTCTCGATGAAGTCGCGGGTGATGAGGCCGACATGGTAGGACGTGCCGCAGGCGACGACGTAGACCTTGTCGATCTGGGAGAGCTCCTCGCTCGTGAGCGTCAGCTCGTCGAGCTCGATGCCATGCTTGCCGAGACGGTCCTTGAGAAGGCGGCGGATTGCCTCAGGCTGCTCTGCGATCTCCTTTGCCATGAAGTCCGGGTATCCGCCAAGCGTGGCTGCAGAGGCATCCCAGTCGACCGCAAGCTTCGTCGGTTCTGGCACCGGCGTGCCCTCCGCATCGATCACATCGCAGGTGCCATCCTCGTGCAGGCGTGCAAGCTGCCCATCCTCGAGCTGGATGACCTCCTTCGCCTTGCCGGCAAGCGCTGTGATGTCAGAGGCCGCATAGCAGCCGTCAGGCGTCTCGGCGATGACAAGAGGAGAGCGGCGGCGTGCGCAGACAATCTCTCCCGGCGCCTCTGCCGAGATGACAGCAACCGCCCAGGAGCCTTCAAGGCGCGAGACTGCGATGCGGGCGGCCTCGAGGAGGTCATGCCCCGCAGGTCCTGCCAGGGACTCCTCGACGAGGTGCGCTATGACCTCGGAGTCGGTATCGCTCTTGAACTCATGGCCCGAAGCGATGAGCTGCGCCCTGAGCTCACGGAAGTTCTCGATGATGCCGTTATGGACGATAGCGGTACGGCCAGTGCAGTCCACATGCGGATGGGCATTGCGGTCGGACGGCGCCCCGTGCGTTGCCCACCTTGTATGGGCAATGCCCGACGTGCCGACGAGATTTGCGCACTCTGTGCGCTGGGCGAGCGTCGCGACGCGTCCTGCGCACTTGACGCCGTGGAGCTCTCCATCAGGAGAGAGCACCTCGACGCCTGCCGAATCGTATCCACGGTACTCGAGGGACGCGAGTCCCTTGAGGAGAAATGGTCTTGCCTGCTTGGTGCCGACGTAGCCGACGATGCCGCACATGGAGAGCCTCCTTGCTGACAGTGCATGCTCATTTGGTATGAAGTCTAACTTGCAGACAGACCAATTCTAGCAGAGCAGCTGCTGCGTTCCCATATGGTATGAAGCTTTCATGCAAGACATACCAATTCTAGCCCTTCGGCACGCTATCAATCGCTTCAGGCGTTTCTGCCCGCGAAGAGCTCATGCGCCTTCGCGACGGCGGTCTCGGCCATCTCTTCGACCGTCTCCGCCATGCAGAACGCCATGTGCTGCACGAGCACGGTATTCGGGAACTGCCTGAGGCATGCCATGTCACGGTTCGTCCCCCGAACGGTTGAAGTGGCAGATTCCCTGCTCCCCCTCGAAGACATCCATCGCATGGGCGCCGATCTTGCCCGATCCGATGCCTCCTGCAAGGGCAGAGACATCCATGAATCGGGGTGGGCTATATTCACGAGCATCACCCCATCCTCCATCTCGGCAAGCGATTCACGGGACACCAGCTGGTGGTTTGCAGGCGTTGCCGGCACATGGAAGGAGATCGCGTCGGACGCACGGAAGAGCTCATCCTGCGATACATAGGCAGCGCGCTTCGCGACTTCAGGGTTCACATGATGGCCTGTGGCCCGAATCTCGCAGCCAAAGCCGGAGAGCCTCTGCACGACGGCAGCGCCGATGGCGCCGGTACCGACGACGCCCACGGCAAGAGAGGAGAGCGTCCTGCCTTCGAGCCCTCTGAGCGAATAGTCGTTCACGTTCTGCTGGCAGACCGCAGCCTTGTGGTGCCTGAGGGCCACGAGCATGGGCATGAGCGTGAAGTCAGCGACAGAATCAGGCGCATAGTGCGCATTGCCGACCGCAATGCCGAGACGTGCAGCAGCATCGAGGTCGATATGGTCCATGCCGATGGTGCGGGTGACAAGCACATGCACGCCACGGCCTGCAATCTTGGAGAGGAGCTCCTCGCCGTAGCGGCACTTGTCCCAAGACCAGCGCTGCATCGGCCCCATCGAGCACGTCCAGATGGTCTGGCAGAAGGCCGCACTCGAGCGTGAGCGCATCCACAAAGGGAAGCTTCTCCACACGCTGGAATGCCTCGGCCTCGTCCGGTCTGGCCTCGAATGCCGCAATCTTCATGTCTCCCCATTCTCATGCTATTCCGAAGCATACGAAAAGAGCCCGCCTCCAGGTGGAGACGGACTCTTGAATGGAGCAAGCCAGAAAGCTTTAGCGCTTCGAGAACTGCGGGCGCTTGCGTGCCTTCTTCAGGCCGTACTTCTTGCGCTCGACAGCACGTGCATCGCGCGTGAGGTAGCCAGCCTTCTTGAGGTCAGCGCGGTACTCGCCAGCCGTGAGAAGTGCGCGGGCGATGCCCAGGCGCAGTGCGCCGGACTGGCCATTGATGCCGCCGCCATCGCAGAGAGCGATAACGTCGAAGTGGCCCTCGGTGTCCGTCACGCGGAACGGTGCCAGTGCGTTGTCGACGAGCTGCTGGCGGCCGAAGTAGTTGAGTGCGTCACGGCCATTGACGGTGACCTTGCCGGTACCCGGAACAAGGCGGACGCGGGCGGTTGCCTCCTTGCGGCGACCGGTGCCGGTGTAAACAGCGGTGTTGTCAGCCATCGGTTAGGCCCTCCAATCGATCTTCACAGGGTTCTGAGCGGTGTGCGGATGCTCAGGACCAGCGTAGACCTTGAGCTTCATGGCCTGCTGGTGACCAAGGGTCGACTTCGGGAGCATGCCCTGAACCGCGTGCTCAATGACACGCTCGGGGTGCTTCTCCATAGCCTCCTTGAAGCTTTCGGTCTTGAGGCCGCCCAGCCAGCCGGAGTAGCGCCAGTAGGACTTCTTGTCTGCCTTGTTGCCGGTAAGCTGGACCTTAGCGGCATTGATCACGACAACGAAGTCTCCCGTGTCTACATTCGGGGTGTACTGCGGCTTGTTCTTGCCACGGAGCACATTGGCTGCCGTCGTAGCAAGACGACCAAGGGTCGCACCGTCGGCGTCGATGAGCACCCACTTGCGCTCGACTTCGCCGGCCTTGGCGTAATGAGTCGACTTCTTCACTTGACTCCTCCATGTACCTGTAACGAAATGCTTATCCTATGAGATTACGGGGCTCAGTGGAAAGCCTTCAAAGTATACAACGGCTCCACATGACCTGCAAAGATTCTTTTGTTCCCACAGCTCGTCCACATAGATCCGACACTGCTAGAAGCGGCCGGGATGCGCAGGCTGCCAGGTGCTCTCAGGCACGAATGCGCAGATCTCATCCAGATGTCTGATGGCCTCCTGTCTGCCCTCGATATAGAGGTCGAGGAGCTTTCCGCCATCCGACTCGTTGACGCCGACATCGACAGGCTCAGGCGGTGCGATCACGAGGCAAGAACCCTCCTTCTCGCGGCGCCACAGGTCTTCGCGCTCACCGTTGTACATGTAGCGGCGATCCTCGAGCGCCTTTATGAAGTAGGGGTAGTCATCGTAGCGGTGGGAGCGCAAGACAAGGCCTTCGTTGCCAAGGCCCTTCACATAGCCGCGGTCGCGCGTGAGGACGACAAGGACCTTTTCCGCCGGCTTGAAGTCCTCGATGTAGGGAAGCTCCTTCTCCCCCAGAGCTGCTGCGAAGGGGATCGAGTCCGTCGTGCCGCCGTCGAGCATCTCGTGGCCTCTGACCTTCACGGTATGCGAGAAGAGCGGAAGCGACGAGGAGGCACGGATGGCTTCGATATCCTCTGGGAGCTCCTTCACCTCGAGATAGGCAGGCGTGCCGAAGATTGCGTCAGAGGCGACGCAGTACATGCGCATCGGGTTGTCCTTGAACGTCTCGTTGTCGAAGGGATCGAGCTCGTTCTGCACCTTGTCGTAGAGGAAGTCCTCGGCCGCGATATTGCCGGTCTTCACATACGACCACCAGGACATGCAGCGAGGATCGTCTCGGTAGGCAAGCATGATGCGCATCGCACGGCCGATCTGGCGGCTCTTGTAGGTCGCTGCATTCATGGCGCCAGCAGAGACGCCCCAGACAGCGCTGAACCCATAGATGCCATGCTCCATCAGGACATCCGTCACGCCCGCCGTGAACATGTCGCGGAATCCGCCGCCTTCGAGCACCAGTGCCACGCCTGCCATATATCCTCCTCCGTTATCCATTGAGATGGTTATACCCATCATTGGGCACTTGAGCCCTAGCTGAGATAGCGCCAATGCCTGTCCGTGAGGATGCGGGCAGCAGCCAGGCCTATCGGCAGGAACACGACAATCAGGGCTGCCCTCACCATCCACGTGAGCGAGTCGGCGATGTTGTAGGACGCAAGATAGAAGATTGCGCGATACATGTAGAGACCAGGGACCATGATCACGATGGAAGGCACGGTAAGCGAGATCCTCGGGAACGTGAGCTTTTTCCTCACGGCCGAGGCGATGAGGCCTGCCGCAAGGGCTCCCAGGAAGGCCGCTGCCTCGGGCGGCACGGCAGCGAGATCGACGAGCTCGAGCCTGAGCGTATTGGCAACAGCGCCGATCGCCCCTGCCGTGGCTGCCATGGGCACCGGACTCGAAAACATGATCGAGAAGCCGAAGACGCCGCAGAAGCTCATGGCTGCCCTCATGAGCGCCAGAGGCGCCGGCGCTATTCCCAGGGGCGCGAAATCATCCGGCGCAAGATGGACAATGCTTGCAACAAGCCAGCCGAAGAGCGTCGCGACAAGGATGACCGTAAGCGCATAGCACAGGCGCTCGATGCCGCTCTTGAAATCCATCTTCGCGATATCGAGCCCGCTTGTGATCAGCGGAAAGCCGGGGATGACAAAGAGCATGGCACCGATGTAGCCCGCTTCGTGCGAAAGCGCCGCAGAATCGAAGATTCCTAGGGCCATAAGCGCCAGAAGATAGCTGACGCAGGCACAGGACACGGCAACCGCGACGCAGGCAAAATGCGTGATGCGCCGCGCCCCCATGATGCGGCGCACATACTGGCCAACGCCTGCCCCGACGAAGGCGCACAGCATCTCCGGCGCGCCTCCCCCAAGCAGGAACACGAAGGCGGAGCAGGCAAGCGCCGATGCAAGTGCCGACTGCAGCGGCGTATAGCCGCCTTTCGTCTCATGCTCGATCTGGTCCATGAGGCGATGGCACTCCTTGACCGTGAGGTCTGCCCCGCAGGCCTCGAGATCCTTCATGAACGTCTCCATGCGCCAGATGCGCTTCGTGTTCACGCCGCAAGACGGCAGCGAGACGATGAAGGTTTCGCGCTCCGTCCCATCGACGCAGGTGCACTCGATCGTGAGCAGGCTCACGTCGGCCGAGCAGACGACGCCGAGCGTCTGGGCCACACGGTTCATGGCCTCGCGCACGCGCCAGCCTCCCGTGCCGCCCGAAAGCGTCAGGAGCCCGACACGGGCAATGATGGCGCAGCGGTCCTCGAGACAGGCATCGCGTGCGATCGCATCCGGCTCGTGGATCGTGTCATGCCACCTCAAAGGCATATGGTGGGGATGCGTAAACGATGTGGACGAGACGAGCTCCTCGAGCTCTGTCCACTCTTCCTCTGTTGCCGGCACATCCTGCATGGGAAAGACCACTTCCAAAAGACCAGTTTCGCTCTCAGCGCAGACGGCCCCCAGTCTAGCAGCAGCCCGGCTGCGGCATGAAAAAAGCGGGCCACGTGCACATGCACGCAGCCCGCATCGCTTTTGGTGGAGGTGCGGAGAATCGAACTCCGGTCCAAAACAAACCCCTGACAGGTGTCTCCAGGCTCAGCCAGTGCTTGAATCTCGGATGCCTTGCACGCGCCGGCCTGCGCTCGGCATCCCAGCCGGTTCAGTCTTGGCTTCCGGCATACCCGCTACGTCCGGAAGTGCAGCTCCCTCAAATGACGCCGCACCGCAGTCGGGAGCATGCTGCGGATTGACGGCTGCTAGCTAAAAGTTAAGCAGCGAGGGCGTAAGAGCCCTGATAAGAGTTGTCGTCAATTCAATTTGACGGTACCCCTGTTTAACGTGGCGAGGAGACCACGGCCTGCTGCCCATCTCAGGTCTGCCCTGTCGAAACCAGTCACCCCCGGTTCGATAAGCAGATCGCTCTGCTGTTTTCAAAGTGCCCCGCCTGCGCGGCCTCATAAGTATACCCACCTGGGAGCATTTCTGACAGAGGCGCTATGCCTTCAGGGAAGCTTCCTCCTCTTCCATCCTGTGCTCTCGGTCCCAGAACATGAGGCAGAAGGCAGCCGTCAGAAGGATGGAGCTCGCGGCGATAGCATGGAGGCCGAAGGCGGAAAGCAGGCGCGAGCCGATGATGGCACCGATGATGAAGGTGAGGATCGTGCCGTAGTAGAGAAGGGCCGACTCCAGGTGCTCACTCTCTCGTGTGTGGATGAAATCCATAAGGTTATGGGTGCCGCTCCTGAGATTGCCGATGCACATCGTCGTCGCGAATCCCCGTCCATGGAGCTTGCGGAAGGCCTGGACCTGCATGCCGCAGGCAAGAGACGTCAGGCTGTTTGCCAGAAGGTCGAAATCCTGGGGCACAAAGGAGACAGCCGCAAGAAGGGCCGCCTCGACGAGAAGCGACGTCTGCCGCCAATGCAGGTGGTGCTCATGGCTCACATGCTTCACGGTGTGTGCGAGGGCGATGCCGAAGGCGAAGGCCAGGACCGGCAATGCGTAGTGGGCGGCCTGGTGCCAGTCGCCGTCTGCGATGTTCACGCCGAGCAGCAGCATGTTGCCCGTCTGCGCGTTCGCGAAGACCTTCCCACGTCCCAGATAGGAGTAGGCATCCATAAGGCCGCCCGAAAGCGCCAGAAGGGCGGCAAGCTCGATGGATTCTGATGTCTGCCGTGCACGCTGCATAAGATGAAATCCGCTCTTGTCGAAGCCAGTACCGGCCTTTCATTCTATGCGCTCATGCACGGGGGCTGAAAAAAGGCGCAACAGCAGCACGTGGCCGCCATTGCGCCTGCACATCTGTCGCAAGAGACAGCGTTTCTGTCTGGTGCTAGTCCTCGACGCGCTCGAACATGTCGGGGCCCACGCCGCAGACGGGGCATACATAGTCATCGGGGAGCTCGGGGGTGTCGACCTCGACCTCGTAGCCGCAGACGGTGCACACGAACTTGTAGGTCTTCTTCTCTTCGTCGGCCATGGTGCTTCCTCTCCTAAAAGGTTTCTGCTTCATGAAGGGGCCCTTCCCCTCCATGGCATGTAACTTTAGCCTATTTCGGGGACAAAGGAAGAGGCGCGGGCAGGCGTCTTTCCCTTGAGCTCCGAGTGGTACCAGCCGTAGTCGAGAAGAGGAGCGTCACTCAGCACTTCGGCGTCCTCGACCTTGCCGACAAACACCATATGCGTGCCCACATCCATGGTCTGGACGACTTTGCAGGCAATGACGGCAGCCGCATTCTGCTTCACATACGGATCGCCGAACATCGTGCGGAACGTATCGTCTCCTGCATACTTCGCGAAGTTCGCGCCGGTCCTGAAGCCGAAGCGTCCGATGAACGGCATGTCCGCCTCGCGTGTGAGCGGCACGAGCGCAAAGTGTCCTGCCGCCTCGATGATGCCTTCCGTATAGTTCTGCTTGTTCACGGCCACCATGACCTGGAGCGGCTCAGAGGTGAGCTGGAGCCCCGTGTTCACGACGCAGCCGCTCTCGCGGGTGCCGTCGGACGCCGAGACCACATAGAGGCCAGAGGTGAACTTGAAGAGCGCACGTGTATCCATTGAAATCCCCTCTCCGAAGCCGCTTGGAGGCTAGCGGCTCCTCGCCTTGAGCGCGCGCTGGATCTCGCGCTCGGTATCCCGTTTTGCCATGTCTGCACGCTTGTCGTAGAGCTTCTTGCCCCGGGCAAGCGCGATTGTGAGCTTTACGCGGTTGTGCTCGTCGAAATACATCTGGAGCGGCACGATGGCTGTGCCCTTCTGGCGGAGCTTCTGGTCGAGGTAGAAGATCTGCCTCTTGTGGAGAAGGAGCTTCCTTCTCCGGTCGGGATCCCTGTTCCAGACGCCACCGTTCACGTACGGGTGGATATGCATGCCATTGAGCCATACCTCGCCGCCACGGATCAGCACGAACGTGTCCGTGAGCTGGGCCGGCCTGTCGCGCAGGCTCTTCACCTCGGAGCCCGCAAGCTCGATGCCTGCCTCGAACGTCTCGTCGATGAAGTAGTTGTGGGAGGCAGAGCGGTTCCTCGAGATGATCTTGATGTTCGGCTTTCCCTGCTTGCCCATCACGCCTCCCCCTCGTCCTTCTCATCCTTCTCGTCATCCGCATGGATGAGCTCGAGGAGGGCCTTGCAGGCATCGGTGCCGACAAGGTCGCGGGCACGGATCGTGAGCTCCGTCGCAAGGTTCCTGTTGCCGAAGTCGGCTGCATCGGAGGCACAGAAGAGAAGGCAGACCGCGATGTCGGCATTTGCGCCGTCAGGCAGCCCTTCCTTGCCCAGAAGCTCGCTGCATTCCGAATCGTCTACCTCATCCGGATCGTGGTCCGTACCCTTAGCGTCGGCGAGCATCTGCGTGAGCTTCCCGTCGTCTCCCATATCGAGGCGGCGCGCAGCGCGCAGGGACGCTGCCTGCGTCCGGGGCTTGCCGATCGCTCCGAAGTACTCGGAGAAGTTTGCAAACGCACGCGCGAGATGGCGGGCATCGCTTGCGCGCTCGAAGACGGAATACGTGAGTGCCAGATATTCCTGGCTGTCGCCCTGGGCACGGAAGAGCTCGGCGAGGTCGAGCCTTGCTCCGCAGTCCATGGGATTCCAGCGTATGCACTGCTTCAGCGCCTCGATGGCTTCCTGGGCATCCCCCATCCTCACGCAGGCAAGCGCAAGGTCGGAATAGAGCCTCGAGAGCGGCTCTCCCACATCCTCGAGCGTGCGCGGATCCTTCTCGACACGGCGGTAGGCCAGGCGCTCGAAGAGCGTCGGAAAGGCGAACCACTGCATATCCTCTGTCGTCTGGCAGTTCGCATCGACGTATTCCTCGGCGTCCTCGGCAAGTGCCGCCAGACGCTTCTTTGCTGCCTCATCCTGCCCGTCGACCATGAGCGATTCTGCCGCGACGAGCTCATCCTGAAGATTGCTAGTTCCCATATCGTTCCTGTCATGCGTGCAGAAGCCCTGCTTCTGCCGTCTGTTCTCTATCTATGCGTTCCTACCCGTCTCGGCCCTTCTTGATGCAGGTGCCTGGTTCGCCACAAGCGCAAAGCCGATGCGTCCCCGCATCGTGTCCACATCATGCACGGTGACCGCAACCCGCTGGCCCAGACGGTATCTCTTTCCTGACTGCTCGCCCGTGAGCGTCATGCGCGTCTCGTCGTAGTCGAAATACTCGTCGCCGAGAGACCGTATCGGCACAAGCCCTTCTGCCATCGTGTCGTCGAGCACGACGAAGATGCCGAAGCGCTCGACGCCGTCGACGATGCCCGAGAACGCTTCGCCGACATGGCCCTCGAAGAGCTCTGCCATCTTCACGTCCTGCGAGGCATGCGCCGCAGCATCGGCTACGCGCTCCTTGTCGGAGCAGTCGCGGCAGAGCTGGGGCAGCGCATGCGCCCCTTCGGCGAGCTTCGGGAGCTTCCCCTCGAGATAGGCCTTGAGCGCCCTGTGTACGGTGTCATCCGGATAGCGGCGGATCGGCGAGGTGAAGTGGCAGTAGGCCGCCGTCCCGAGCGCGAAGTGCCCCTCGTTGTGGTCGAGATAGATGGCTCGCTTCTGCGCACGGAGGAGCATCGTCGAGACGAGGTAGGCAGAAGGCGTCTTTTCCGAGCGTGCCAGCACAGCCTGCATCGCATGGGGATTGCCGGTCTCGAAGGCAAGCGTCTCGTCTGAGCTCCCGAAGAGGTCGAGCTCCTTGAATATGGGGACAAGCGCCTCGAGATTCTCCTCGGAGGGTGCCTCATGCACACGGTAGGCGCAGGGTGCCTCGCGGTCGGAGAGAATCTTGGCGACCGACTCATTTGCAAGAAGCATCGCTTCCTCGACAAGCGAGGTCGCCCGCGTCTTCTCGCGGATCAGGACACCGGTCGGCGTGCCGTCCTTGTCGAGTGCCACCTTCGCCTCGCGCGACGGGAAATCGAGCGCGCCCCTCTTCTCGCGAATCTTGATGCGGAGACGCGCCACCTCGTCGAGCGCGGTCAGGCTCTCCTTCACCGCCTCGCGCGAGATGGCCTCGCAGGAAAGCTCCTCTCCCGTCTCCAAGAAGCACTCGACCTCGTCGTAGGAGAAGCGTGCACAGCTTCTGATGGCAGCCTTCATGGGCGTGGCCGAGACGACCTCGCCCTTGCTCGTGAGCTCCATCTTCACAGCCATCGCAAGCCGGTCCTCGTGGGGCACAAGCGAGCAGACGCCGTTCGAGATGGCCTCAGGAAGCATCGGGATCACGCGGTCCGCCAGATAGACCGAGCAGGTGCGCTGCTGCGCCTCGTTGTCGAGGGAAGAGTCCGGACGCACATAGTGCGTGACGTCGGCGATTGCGACGAGGAGCTCGAAGCCCTGCCCTGTCCTTCTGCCGAAGACCGCATCATCGAAGTCCTTTGCATCGGCAGGATCGATCGTGACAAGCGGGATATCCCTCAGATCCTTGCGGTATCTGTCCTGTGCAAGCGCCTCTGCAACGCCCGGCACGAGGCCCTCCGCTTCCTTGAGCACCGGAGCGGGGAACTCGTCCGGCAGGTCAAAGGAGGCAAGGACCGACTCCATGCCCATATCGAGGCCTGCGGGAGAGCCTATCCTGCGTTCGATTGTCGCCGTGCCGGAGACGCCACGAGACGGATATTCGAGGATGCGCACACGCACGATGTCCCCGTCATGCACGCCGAGCTTTCGGTCCGAGCGGTCCTCAGGGACCATGAAGAAGTCATGGCTCACGCGGATGTCGAGCGGCACGAGGGCACGGAGCGGCCCCGCCTCCTCATAGCGCGCAAGGAGCGTCTTCGTCCCGCGCTCGAGCACGCTCCTCACAATGGCCTGGCGCTCGCCACCCTTTGCCGGCACGAGCGAGACGGCCACCTTGTCGCCGTTCATCGCCTCATGGAGGCCTCCATGGGCGACACGGAATGTCCCTTCCTGGCAGACGACGCGGGCCCTTCCCCCTTCATGGATATGCAGGGTGCCTGTCGCTGTGGGCTGGGGCTTGTGCCCCCTGTCGCGTCCGTATCTCCTGCCTTTCTTCGGCCTGCGCTTTGCGTGCGACATGAGTCCTCCTCGAGACAAGAGCATGGGGGCAGCACGCTCATGCGTGCCACCCCCATACTAGACCAACAAAATGCTTTGCGCCTGGCGCTAGACGTTCAGGTAGCGCCTCATTGCGATAGCGGAGCCGAAGAGGCCGATTGCCACGCCGACGATGATGAGCAGGCCATAGGTCTGCGCAATGACGGCAGGCTGCAGGTTGAACGAGAGGAACGCCACCTGCTCCTGGAGACGCGGCAAGACGTTCGTGATGACGGCCTGGAGCGCACAGATTGCGAGCAGGGCGCCGATGAGTGCCTCGATGGCGCCCTCGGCGACGAAGGGCCCACGGATGAAGCCGTTCGAGGCGCCGACGAGGCGCTCGATGCCGATCTCGCGGCGGCGTGCCGAGATGGAGAGGCGGATCGTGTTGTTGATGAAGACGAAGGCGACAAACGTCAGCAGCACGACAAGCACGATTGCGATGATGCGGATGTAGGACGTGACCGTGAACAGGCGCTCGACCGTCTCGCGTCCATACTGGACCGAGTTGGCCGGATCGGAATCGTCAGCGACAGAGGCGAAGTCGGAATCGTCGATGAGCTTGTTCGCGACGTTCTCGACCTCCTGCGGATCGTTGAGCTTGATCACAAGCGATGCAGGAACCGGGTTCGTGCCGTCGAGTGCCGCAACAGCGTCCTCGGCGTTCTTGTTCGACATCGTGGCTTTGTATTCCTCGAGAGCCTCGTCCTTGCTCTTGTAGGTGACAGACTCGACGTTGTCCCAGCCCTCGATCTTCGTCTGGAGGGCATCGATGGCGTCCTGGGATGCGTCATCTGCGAGGTAGGCCTGGATCGTGACCTTGTCCTCGACGTTGCCGACCATGTTGTCGACAAGGGCAGACAGGAACACGAACGTGCCGATGATGAACAGCGACAGGAAGATCGTGACGATAGCGCCGAACGTGGTGCCGAAGTTGCGCTTGAAGTGGTGCATGGCCTCACGCAGCGAATAGCCGATATTAGATGGTGCCATAGTTGCCATAGCCTCCTCTCTCCTGGTCGCGCACGACGTGGCCGCCCTCGAGGGCGATGACGCGGCGGCGCATGGAGTCCACCATCTCGCGGTCATGGGTGGCCATGACAACGGTGGTGCCGGTGCGGTTGATGCGGTCGAGCAGCTTCATGATGCCAAGCGAGATGGCCGGATCGAGGTTGCCGGTCGGCTCGTCGCAGACAAGCAGCGGCGGCCTGTTGACCATGGCGCGGGCGACAGCGACACGCTGCTGCTCGCCGCCGGAAAGCTGGTCCGGATAGTTGTCCATCTTGTCCTGGAGACCCACCAGGCGCAGCACCTCAGGCACCTGGGCCTTGATGACGGACTTGGGCTTGCCGATGGCCTCGAGAGCGAAGGCGACATTCTCGTAGGTCGTCTTGTCCGGCAGCAGCTTGAAGTCCTGGAAGACGCAGCCAATCTGGCGGCGCAGGTACGGGACCTTCCAGTTGCGCATCGTCGTGAGGTCCTGGCCTGCGACCATGACCTTGCCCTTCGTTGCCTTGAGCTCGCGGGTAATGAGCTTGATGAACGTGGACTTGCCCGATCCGGAGTGTCCGACGATGAAGACGAACTCGCCCGGATAGATGTCGACGCTCACATCCTCCAGGGCCGGCTTGTTCGGCTGGGCCTTGTAGATGAGCGTGACATTGCGGTAGGAGATTGTCGGCGTTCCCTCATGCGGGACCTGGGGCATGCCATTCGAGGAAAGGCCTGCGTAGGACGTGATGCCGTCGTCGTCAGCATCAGAGGACTGCACGATGCCAGCGCTCTGCTGCGTCGGATGCTCGACGGAAGGGACGGCGAAGACAGACGTCGAGGATGGCTGCGCCTGCGGCGCGGGCGCTGCCTCGGGTGCAGGGGCGGCAGTCCTTGCCGGTGCCGGTTCGTCGAGATCGTCGATAGCGCCCGGGATATCGAGGCCGTCGAGATCGTCGTCGATGTCTGCCGGCGCAGCTGCCTCATCCTGTGCCTGCGGTGCAGCTGCTGCCTTCTCGGCGACGCTTGCATAGATGGACTGCATGACGGAGGACTCTTCGTCGAGAGGCTCTCCATTGTCTGCGTCTTGCGATGTCACATCCTGATATGTGCCCGCAGAAGCGGGCTCGTCTTCTGGTGTAGGAGCGCTCGTCTGCAGGGCGCCGGTGTCTTCCAGCTCTTCATTCCCCTGCCGCTCCCGACTGCGAAAGTGATTGGCCACAGAAGCTCCTTCTCTTTCCTGTATGCACGAATCAGCGGACAGATTGATTCGAAAATCATAGCAAGCATAGCGTCTGCAGCAGGCTGCAGACGCCATGGGCCCTGAAAAACGCACGATTAGCTCAGGACGCTGAAGCAGGACTCAAAGCAAAGCCCTGCTTCTATCAGAGATGTTGCAAAGACCTAACGGCCGAGCGCCTTCTTCACCTCTTGCGCAATGCCCTCTCCGTCGAGGCCGAAGTGATGGAGCAGCACATCGCCGTTTGCCGAGGTGCCGAAGGTTTTCATGCCGACGCGCTGGCAGGGCACCGGCAGCTTCTCGCCGAGGAGCTCTGCTATGGCCGAGCCGACGCCTCCATAGACCGAGTGCTCTTCGCAGGTTACGACATGACCCGTCTTGGAGGCGGAAGCGAGGATCGTCTCCTCGTCGAGCGGCTTCACGGAGAAGATGTCGAGGACCTCTGCCGAGATGCCATCCTGCTCGAGGAGGTCTGCCGCAGCGAGTGCCTGCGAGACCTCGACGCCGGCAGCAGCAATCGTCACATCGGTGCCTTCGCGCACGACGCCTGCGAAGGGAAGGCCGCCTACGAACGTCTCATCGTAGACGAGGGGCACCTTGTGGCGGCCGAGGCGCACATAGACCGGACCCGGCGTCTTCGCGGCAAGGCGCAGCGCTGCCTTTGCAGCCCAGTAGTCTGCCGGCACGAGCACGCGCATGTTCGGAAGGACGCGCATGAGCGTGATGTCCTCGAGCATCTGGTGTGTCGCGCCATCCTCGCCGACCGTGATGCCGGCGTGCGTCGGGCAGATCTTCACGTCGAGGTTCGAATCGCAGACCGTGTTCCTGATCTGGTCGTAGCAGCGTCCGGTGCCGAAGACGGCAAAGGAGCCGGTGAAGACCGTGCGGCCGGTAAGCGCGAGGCCTGCCGCCACATCGATCATGTCCTGCTCGGCGATGCCCACATCGACAAGGCGGTCAGGGTCGTAGGCACCGAGCTGGGCAGTCTTTGTCGAGCCTGCCAGGTCGGCGTCGACCGCCATCACATCGAGGCCTTCCTTCACAAGCTCGATGAGCGTCTCTCCGAATGCCTCGCGGGTCGCTCTTCTAGTCATTTGCGGCCTCCTTCAGAAGCTCGGCGCGTGCAGCCTCGAGCTCAGCCAGGGCCTGGGCCCCCTGCTCGGCGCTCGGCGCATTGCCATGCCAGCCTACCTGGTTCTCCATGTAGGAGACGCCCTTGCCCTTGATCGTGTGGCAGATGATGACAGAAGGCTGGTCCTCGACGGCAAGCGCGTTCTTCACAGCTGCCTCGAGCGCCTCGATATCGTGTCCGTCTGCCTCCTGCACATGCCAGCCGAAGGCACGGAACTTCGCCGGCACATCGCCGAGCGTGCAGACCGTGTCGACAGGGCCATCGATCTGAAGGCCATTGAGGTCGACGAAGACGCAGAGGTTTCCGAGCTTCCTGTGGGCAGCAAACATCGCTGCCTCCCAGTTCTGGCCCTCCTGGAGCTCGCCGTCGCCGGTGAGCGCGAAGACATGGCGAAGAGGGGCACCCTTCTTCTCGGCGTCAAGCCTGAAGCCAAGGGCAGCACCCGATGCGACCGACATGCCCTGGCCGAGAGATCCTGTGCAGACCTCGATGCCCGGGCAGAGCTTCGAATCGGGATGTCCCTGCAGGATGCTTCCAAGCTTCCTGATCGAGAGCATCTCGTCATCCGTAATCCAGCCAAGCTGGTGGATGATGCCGTAAAGGGCAGGGGCTGCGTGGCCCTTCGAAAGGATGAAGAAGTCGCGGCCGTCCCACTTCGGGTCCTTCGGGTCATAGTTCATGAGGCCCGAGAAATAGAGGACCGAGAGGATATCCGTTGCGGAGAGCGATCCTCCCGGATGTCCCGACCCGGCCTCGGTCAGCATCTGTACGATATCGTGGCGGACTGCATTCGCCACGAGCTCTATCTCGTGCGTCGAGCAGTGCGGCGCCCTGCTCTCGCATTCCTTCGTCATAGCGCTCCCGTCTTTAGGCTTCCTCTGCCCGTTGGGCAGTCCCTTTCATCATATACGCAGGATGCGCAGGATGTGTCCATAAGCAAGGAGAGCATGGGTAAAACCCATGCTCTCCTGCGTACCGGAAACAGACCTTTAACACACTCAGGCTTCGAGGCTGCGGAATCCCTCGCCGAATACCTCGTGGACCTCTGCAATCACGACAATGGCATCGGGATCGAGCTCTGCCACGATATCCTTGAGCTTCGTCGTTTCCGAGCGCCCCATGACGCACATGAGCATGGGCCGCGTCTCGCCGCTATAGGATCCCTTGGCAGAAATCTCGGTGCAGCCACGGTTGAGCTCGAAGAGGATAGCCTTCGAGATCGCCTCATAGCGGTTCGAGATGATATAGGCCGCACGGGCGGAGCGCGGACCATCGACGACCGCATCGATCGCCTTGCCGCAGATGAACATCGAGATGGCCGCATAGAGCGCGTTCTCGACAGAGAAGACAGGCGCAGAGGCCGCGACGATCGCACCATCCACGACAATCATCATCGTGCCTATCGCGATGTCCGTCTTCTTCGAGATGAGCTGGACGATGATGTCAGTGCCGCCGGTGTTGCCGCCCGCCATGAAGACAAGGCCCAGGCCCACGCCCGTGACGACACCGCCCCAGAGAGCGCAGAGCAGGAGCTCCCCTTCGCCGAGCACGGGCACGATGGGCTGCAGGAGGTCCGTGAAGAAGCCGGAGAGCAGGATTCCTGCCACGGTCTTTGCAAGATAGCGCTTCGAGCCCTGCTTCACGACGAGCGAGAGCAGAAGGATGTTCATCGCAATGGTCTGGACACCGACCGGGATATAGATGCCAGCCCTCTGTCCGAGCGCAAACACGATTGTCGCTATGCCTGTGACGCCGCCTGCAGCAAGGCCATTCGGCAGCTGGAAGGAGTCGAAGCCAAACGCGAAGATGGCGGACCCCACAGCAATCAGAACGACATCGCGTACGATCTCCGCCATCTTCTCGCGCCTGCTCATACCTTCTGTTCCTCCCCTGTCACCCAGCGGTGATAGCCGATGATGAAGGGATCGAGGTCTCCATCATCGAGCACCGATGAAACGTTTCCTGTCTCGACGCCTGTGCGCAGATCCTTCACGAGCTGATAGGGATAGAGCACATAGCTCCTGATCTGGTTGCCGAAGCCGATATCGTGCTTCGGGCCCCTGAGCTCGTCGATCTGCTGCTCCCGCTTCTGGAGCTCGAGCTCGTAGAGGCGGCTCTTCAGGATCTTCATCGCGAAGGCCTTGTTCTGGAGCTGGCTGCGCTCGTTCTGGCACGTGACGACCGTGCCGGTCGGGATATGCGTGATGCGGACTGCAGAGTCCGTCGTGTTGACGCCCTGGCCACCGTGTCCCGTGGCGTGGTAGACATCGATGCGCAGGTCTCCCGGATCGATGTTCACCTCGATATCGTCAGGAAGGACCGGCAGCACCTCGACGCCCGCAAAGGTCGTCTGGCGCCTCTTCTTCTCGTCTGTCGGCGAGATGCGCACGAGACGGTGCACGCCCTGCTCGGCACGCAGCATCCCGTAGGCGTTCTTGCCGCTCACCGTGAACGTCGCGCGGTCGATGCCGATGACCTCGGCCTGGGGCGCATCGTTGACCGTGACCTTCCAGCCGCGGCGGTCGCAGTAGCGCAGATACATCTTGAAGAGCATCTCGCACCAGTCCTGCGCTTCGAGGCCACCCTGGCCTGGCATGATCGTGACGATTGCATCGCCGTGATCGAGATCGTCCGTGAACCAGCTCGAGAGCTCGAGCTCGGAAAGCTCGGATTTCAGCTCTTCTGCAGCAGACGTCGCCTCCTGGCGGAGCTCATCGTCGTCCGTCTCGTCAGCAAGCTCGAGCGCGGCACGTGCATCGCCGAGCTTCTCTGTCGCCGCATCGATGCCCTTGACGTCCTCCTGTGCAGAAGAGAGCTCAGCCATCGTCTTCTGGGCAGCTGCTGCATCGTCCCAGAAGCCGGGCTCGGCGCTCTTGTGCTGGAGCGCCTCGACGAGCTCGCGCTTCTGCGCGACATGGAGATAGCCCTCCACCTCGTGCAGGCGCTCCTCGAGGGCATCAAGCCCCTCAGCGGTGATCGGAGCCTCGTCTGCCATTAGCGGTTCCTGCCATGGCAGTTCTTGAACTTCTTGCCGCTGCCGCAGGGGCAGGGGTCGTTCCTGCCGACATTCGCGTAAGGATCGGGGTCCTCTGCCTTGCGGTAGGTCTTCGGCTTCTCATCTGCCGGCACGGACTCACGTGCGGTCCTCCTCTGGGCGATGCCCGAAGAGGAGATGTTCCGGTGATGGTCGCCGTCGACATCTGCCGGACCCGAATAGCGGGCACCCTTGAGCTCTGCGCCCTCCTGGGCAGGCTGCGGCTGCGCCACGACCTGGATCCTCAGGATGATGCGCAGGAAGTCCTCGTACATGGTGTTGACGAGCTCGGTGAAGGCAGAATAGGCCTCGGTCTTGTATTCGACAAGCGGGTCCCTCTGGCCATAGCCACGAAGGCCGATGCCGGTCTTGAGGTAGTCCATCTCCTGCAGGTATGCCATCCACCTCGTGTCGATGACGCGGAGCATGACGCGCATGGAGAGGTCGTTCATCGGGTCGTGCTCGGAAGGTGCAGGCTCGCCGTTATCCAGTGCCGCCTTCGCATCCTGCTGCTGGAGGCCACGTCCGATTCCGCGGATGAACTCTGCCTTCTCGGCGTAGCGGCCATCGACGAAGTCGTCGATCGTCTCGACGATATCCGCCTCTTCCATATCGTGTGTGAGCTCGGGGAGCTCCTTGGTGCCTGTGAGGTCGGCAAGCCACTTGCCGAGGCCCTCGAGATCCCAGTCCTCTGCTTCCGTATCGGCAGGGCAGAAGTTTGCAACCTCGCGCTCGACCGTGTCGTGCGTGACCTCAGCGACATGCGCCGTCAGGTCCTTGCCGTCGAGAATCTTGTTGCGCTCCTCGTAGATGACCTGGCGCTGCTTGTTCATGACATCATCGTAGTCGAGGACGTTCTTGCGCATCGCGAAGTTGATCTCCTCGACCTTGCGCTGGGCACCTTCGACCGCCTTCGTGACCATCTTCGCCTGAATCGGCATGTCATCCGGCATATCTGCCTTCTTCATCATGGCAGCGATGCGGTCCATGCGGTCGCCGCCGAAGAGGCGCATGAGATCGTCTTCGAGCGAGAGGTAGAACTGCGTCTCGCCCGGGTCGCCCTGACGGCCGGAACGGCCGCGGAGCTGGTTGTCGATACGGCGGGATTCATGGCGCTCGGTGCCGATGACGCAGAGGCCGCCCGTTTCGAGCACCTTCTCCTTCTCTGCTGCACAGATGGCATCTGCCTTGGCACGGTACTTCGGCATTATGGAGTCGACGTAGGCGCGCTTCTGCTTCGCATCTGCGACCGATGCCGGATCTTCCGGATTCATGCTCTTCTCCGGCTGCGGATCGATGCCGTCGTCGCGCATGAGGTCCAGCGCCATGAACTGCGGGTTGCCGCCGAGCAGGATATCCGTACCACGGCCAGCCATGTTCGTGGCGATCGTGACGGCGCCGAAGCGGCCTGCCTGTGCGATGATGGCAGCCTCGCGCTCGTGGTACTTTGCGTTCAGGATCTGCGGATGGATGCCGCGCTTCTCGAGAATGCGCATGAGCTTCTCGGAGTTCTCGATCGAGACCGTGCCGACAAGGACTGGCTGGCCCTTGGCATGGCGCTCGACGACGTCGTCTGCGACGGCATTGAACTTTGCCTCGATTGTGCGGTAGACGAGGTCGTCGTGGTCCTTGCGGATGACGGGCTTGTTGGGCGGGATGACCTGCACGGGCAGGTTGTAGATCTGGCGGAACTCGGCATCCTCGGTCATGGCGGTACCGGTCATGCCGGAGAGCTTGTCGTAGAGGCGGAAGTAGTTCTGGAGCGTGATCGTGGCAAGCGTCTGGTTCTCTTCGCGGATCGCGACGCCTTCCTTTGCCTCGATGGCCTGGTGGAGGCCCTCCGAGTAGCGCCTGCCCTCCATGATGCGGCCCGTGAACTCGTCGACGATCTTGACCTCGCCGTCAAGCACGACGTACTGCTGGTCGCGGTGGAACATGTACTCAGCCTTGAGAGCCTGCTGGAGATGGTTCACGAGCTGGCCGGAGACATCGGAGTAGATGTCGGCGATGCCGAGGGCATGCTCGATCTTGCTCAGGCCTTCATCGGTTGCGGCAATCGTATGCTTTGCCTCGTCCATCTCGTAGTCCACGTCGCGCGTAAGGCCACGGACTGCACGGGCGAAGTCCTTGTAGGTGCTTGCAGACTTCGTGCCGGCACCGGAGATGATGAGCGGCGTCCTTGCCTCGTCGATGAGGATGGAGTCGACCTCGTCGACGATTGCGAAGTGATGGCCGCGCTGCACGCGCATCTCGGGGCGCGTGACCATGTTGTCGCGCAGGTAGTCGAAGCCGAACTCGGAATTCGTGCCGTACGTGACATCTGCTGCATAGGCAGGCGTCTTCATGTTGAGGCGCATGCCGTTCTGGATGAGGCCGACATTCATGCCGAGGAAGCGGTAGATCTGGCCCATCCACTCAGAGTCGCGCTTGGCGAGGTAGTCGTTGACCGTGACGATATGGACGCCCTGGCCGTCAAGTGCATTGAGGTAGCCGGCAAGCGTCGAGACAAGCGTCTTGCCTTCGCCGGTCTTCATCTCTGCAATCATGCCGCGGTGCAGCGCAATGCCGCCGATGAGCTGGACATCGAAGTGGCGCATGCCGAGCGTGCGCTTCGATGCCTCGCGGACCGTTGCGAAGGCCTCGGGCAGAAGGTCGTCGAGCGTTTCGCCGTTCGCAAGGCGCTCACGGAAGAGCACCGTCTGATGCGCAAGCTCTGCGTCATCCATCTTGTCGGGAGCGTAGTTCGGCTCGAGCTCGTCGATATGTCCGGCAATCTGCCGGAACTCCTTGAGCTGCTTGTCCGCTCCCATGGAGAGCAGCCTGGAGAAGAAGTTGGCCATAGCATTCCTTAAGGGTAAAGCGCATTCGCCACCGGCGGCGTATGCGCAGCATGCACACGACCAACACTGTATCCGATATCAGGACAACTCTTTCCCGCCATCCACCATATCATCAAAAGTGCACTGCCTTTCAGTCGCTTTCCAGAGATGGCTGTCTGCCCCTGTCTGCACCTTGCGCCCCTGCCTCCCGCAGGGCATCGTCCATGAGGGCACGCATGCGGCCGGAAGGGTAGATGCCGGAGTCGTCCATGAGCTGCTGCGAGAAGCTCTGGTAGGCTTCCCAGGCATCTGCCGTGCGCCCCTGCCTGAGATAGACCCTGATGAGCACGATGGCGGCATCCTCGCGGGTCGGAAGCTCCCGGCAAGCGGAGCGCGCATAGAGTGCAGCGGCACTCAGGGAGCTCTCGTCGAGGGCGATCTGCGCTGCCTTCGAGAGCGCATCGACATACTCCTGCCTGAGCTCCTCTGCCCTTCTCACCATCATCCCCGAGCTGTCCTGCGATGCGACGATCATCTCTCCCTGATAGATATCCAGGATCTCGTCTGCCGCCTCGAGCGCACGCTCGGTACCCGTGGCTTCCGCAAGCACCTCCTTCACGAGGGCCTCGAAAGCATCCACATCGCAGATGACAGAAGCGGGATTGAGCGAGATGAGGCCGTCTCCTCCGACGATGAAGCGGGCACCTGTTCCTTTCTGGTGCACGACCTCGCGCAGCGTGCTCACAGCCGAATAGATCTTCGGGCGCCCCTCGACGTAGTTCGATTCCGGCCAGAGCGCCGCCAGCACATCTGCTCTCCTCATCGTGTGCCCCCGCTTGGCTGCAAGCATCTGGAGGAGCGCCTTCGAAGAGCGCCTTGGCCAGCGGTTCAGGAGGATGGGCTCGCCGTCTACCTTCGCCTCGAAGCGGCCGAGGAGGCTTATCTCGAGAAGGCCTGGCACATCGCCTGCAAGAGGCACAGGCTCGACCCCCAGAGGCTCTTCCCGTCTCTCCTCCCTCTTCTTCGGATGCGCTACCTCCTGCCACAGCGCCACATCGCGCTTCCAGCCTTCTGGCACAGCATCGCCGATCTGGGACGAGAAGCTCTGGGGCATGCCCAGAAGAAGCGCCAGAATCCAGCGGAGCTGGAGCGGCAGGTCCTGGTCTTCGAGCTTCGTGCCCTGCGCTGCGCATCGCACGGCACGGGCCATGAGCCTTCCTTCAGCGCTCTTCGCCTTGCCGAGCCTTCGTGCGACGCTGCGTGCGGTCATGCCGCCGATCTCTGTCGCCTGGAGGAGATGTATCTCGTCGAGAAGCGGCGTGCTCGAAAGCTCCTCTGCGGCACGTTCTGCGTGCGCCAGAAAGACATGGGCATGCGCTGCAGATCCCTGCCTGAGCGCAGCTGCACCTCCCGCAATGCCCGAAACAAGCTGCGGCAGCGCATCTTCCCTCTCGCTCCAGTACGAGGCGAGGCGTCCAAGCTCGCCGGGGCCAGACGCTGCAGGACCCATAGCAAGAGCAGCAGCCTGAAGCGTCCGTACCCAGAGCGCACCTATATCCAGCCTGCTGTCCGCAACACGGGGCCAGATGCTTCGCTTCCCCAGCAGCACTTCCCGGAAGAACGCTACATCTGCCTCAGCCACCTCAGATAGAAGCCCCGTTTCCCTGGGAAGCGCGGCTGAAGGGATATCAAGTGCCTCTCCTTCGAGGAGTGCCTTCCAGAGAGCGCAGTGTAGCGCAAAGCCATCATCGCTTCCAACTGCCAGCTCCTGGAGCCTGCCTGCCCTATCTCCGAGGCTCTGCCGGATGCGCCATATCCCTTCATAGGCAGAAAGCGACGTATCCTTTGTCCTCTTCTGCACACCCACCCTCTGCCGCCAGGTCTGGAGAGCCTTTGTGCGCGGTTCTGAGACAAGCTTGAGCCCGCATGCAGCCGAGAGCCCTTCCTTCTTGTTGCGCGTGGCTCCAGCCTCCCGAAGCGCTTTCTCGACGGCCTTTGCTTCGCCTGCATCGAGATAGCGCGCACCTTCGAGCACGATATGCGCTGCTGCCTGCCTTCCAAGCTTCATGTGTGCAGCCAGGATGGCCGCACGCTGGAAAAGCGAGCGCTTCTCGAGCGCCAGAATGCAGAGCAGCCCCTCCTGCTGATCCATCACATCGAGCGTGCCAAGGAAGCGGTCCATATGGGCAAGGACGCGGACGTCCTGCGTGCATCCGCAGGTCCAGCTGTCACCTTCGAGCGCGACAAGCGGAATGTATGAAGAGACCCGTACAGCAGCAGCCCCTGCATCGTCGCCGAGGATGCCTTCGAGCTCCTTGAGCGTGCCGGTCCCGAAGAGCAGCATGCAGGAAAACGCTTCGCGTGCTTCCTTTGAGAGCGCCGATGCTTCTGTCATGACCGCGGCATCAGCCTCATGCGCAAAGCACAGCGCATCGCTGTCAGAGAGCAGCCCATCGGGTTCTGCATGGAAGGTCCAGAGCGCCCGCATGAGGGAAGGCGTGCCTGCCGATATCCTGAGCGCCTCATCGAAGGCGATGCCGCCCTTCCAGCTCTTCCGCTCATATGCAGCGAAGCAGGCATCATGAGCATCCTCCCAGGAAACGTCCTCGCCGAGGCCTGAAGGTTCTACTCCCTCTTCCCTGAATGCGCAGACGACCTTTCCGCCATGCCTGACAAAGAGGCGAAATGCCTTTCCAAAGCGTATGGATTCTGTCTCTGTGAAGGCAGGAAGGCAGTCAAGGATCAGGACGGTGGTGGCAGCAAGTCCGCCCACTGGCATCTTCAGGTCCACTTTGGTGATCTCTCCTGCACAGGACCTGGAGGTGCGCCCCTGAAACGTCCTATAGATGACATGGAAGCCTTGATCGGGACCGGTATCCTTGAGGAGCTTCAGGGCAGGCGTCAGACCACATCCCGGGTTTGCCCGAATGCAGAGGGCATCGCTATGCCGAAGAGCGGATGCTATTGCATTTGCCACGCGCTCGCGATGCGCGTCGAGCATGCCTTCGAGCTCTTCTGCATCGCTTGCAGATTCTGTTTCCGATTGCTGTACATCTCCGGATTCCATGTCTGTCCCCTCTGATTGCTTGTTGAACGCTTTCTGAATGTTCATTTCTCGAACTTTAAGGTTCAGCAAGATTCGATGGGACAGGAGCGGGGTCCGAAGGTCATTTGCTCTGTCAGATTATTAACGTATAGATGTTTTCGTGCTGGTCGCAACCATGCTTCATATTGATTCAGCTAGCTGCCCATTCAAAAGATCCATGTGACCAGCATCAACTCGGATATCTATCAAGCTGCATATAACGATTGTTTCTTGCAACACATAGGAAATAGCATGCAGAAAAAGCCGCAGATACGCGCCTATCGCCAGATGCATATAGAAGCAGCTGAGCAATGCTTACAGGAAAGTACAGCATGCTCTGCGAGTATGACTCAAGGTCTCTGTATGGCAGAGGGAGGGAAGCGCGGATGCGCTCCCCTCCCTCTCCGGCACGAATGCCCTCTGCTGGCCAGCGGCGTCCTGCTCTCCCACGGACTCACTCCGCAGTACCATCGGCGCTCGGGGGCT
>NZ_JAZGJP010000011.1:0-83172 GCF_036408795.1 Olsenella kribbiana | reverse complement strand
AGTTCGCGCGCTGGGGCGCCGTCTTCGGGGACGACCAGATGGCTGCTGCCGTGATAGACCGCATCTGCCATCACGGGAGGCTTCTGAAGTTCAGCGGCGAGTCCTGGCGCATGAGGCATGCTCTCATATCGGGAGATAGCACGTCGGGAGATAGCACGCCTGAAGGGCAGCTGGCCTAGCAGTCTCCATGCGGCGCATTCAGGCACAGGAATTGAACACCGGATGTCTGGTTCCCGTGCCTGCAGCGTTCAATTCCTGGTGATATTACCGTTCACTTCTGCTTGACAAAACACATGTTTCCAGCACGAGCCTCTCCTCCATCGAGATGGAGCATTTTTGGGCAAGCAGCACATCTGTCTGGCAGTCCAGGATTCCGGACATGCAGACGAAGCCCTCGTCCATGCATGGGAGGCAGGCGATGTCGGTGGAGACGGCCTTGAGGGGAGCGCCGCGCCTGAAGTCCCTGTCCACGGCATTGGGCGCCACCTTGGGCTCCCGTCCTGGCCGATCGGGCCGCAGGGCCTCCCGCGCTTCCCCTCCCACACGATGCCGAACTTCCTCATGATGCGCTGTACCTTCCTGCGGTTCAGAGCGCAGGAAGGCGAGCGTGAGGGCCCATGTGGAGCACGTCTTCCACATCCTCAAGCAGACCTTCGGCTTTTCGAAGGCGCGCTGCCGGGGCCTGCGGAAGAACGGATGCAGGATGCGCATCCTCTTCACGGGCGCCAACATGCTCATGGTCGCAAGGGCAGGAAGGCAGGCAGACTTCCTGGGGCCCGCCATAGCCTAGCTGCCAGAAGGCGGGCCTCCAGGCGTCCGGAGCGGCCCTGCGGATGCCTGGAGGCGGATGCGGGCTGGTGCGCAGGGCATGGAGAAGGCCTGCGGCAGCCGCTCCGGCTGCTGCAGGAAAGCGGGATGCCGCTGCTCGCAATTGTTCAGCGTTTCCATAGCGCACCGCAATAATCGGCACCTGAAGATATGTGCTTAAAGCTCACTTGCTAGACAGTCTGCCCCAAAACTCGGTAGTGTGAAAAAGTTGGTGTAGAGGCCCGTTCTGGCCAGGCAGGGAGGCCGTCCTGAATCCGTCTCGCTGGGTGCTCATATGACCCGAACCCCTGTCAAGCGGCAATGCGGTCGCGGAAACAGGTCAGACGACCCGATTGCGGCAGCGATGCAGGCCTCGTAGTCCTTGGAGGATCCCTTTCTCCTGGACTTTCCGGGTCCGTGCCCTGTCCCGGTGTCATCGGAGTGCATCCCGCCGGGCCATGCGCGCCCCAGCAGCACAGTACGGCATGGCCTCGATCCTGAACTACCGCGAGCAAGTGCCGCAGCCTCCCCGGATTCCTCAAGAATGAGCGGGAGCCGGATGAGCTGGTATCTGTTGCATCCCGCACCGGGCGCTGTTTCCTGATATGCGACCCCTGCGCCGCCAGCCTTCTGTCCAGGTAGCCTGAGCGCCCTCTCCTTCGTTGTCTTGTCTATCCGAGGCTCCTTCCGCTTCGTGATGGACCGAGCTTGTTCCAAGGAGGCATAGGCGGCATTTCCGCCCGACGCAAAACCAATTCGTAGACCCAAATAAAGCTCAAAGGTTGCGACTGGTCGATATGCAGCAGGGCGACAGGGACTCGTTCAAGAAACAGAGGACCTCCGCCGTGCGTCGTGGATCAGGCTTTGGCTGCACGACCGGACTGCCGCATTATGGAAAGAGGCTCCGGCAATGTAGGCCAAGACCTCCGGATTATCGGTATTGCCGTGAGATTCAGGCGTCTTCGTGCTTCTTCATGCGGATGCCGTCGATGATGCTCACGACGCCCGAGTAGACAAGGGCGACCCCTGCCACCATCATCGACACGCTTGCCATCATGAACGGCGACATCATGAGCAGAAGGCCCAGAAATGCCATGAGGAAGCCTCCGAACATGGCGCCGCCAGAACCGGAGACGCCGAGCATGCGCAGGGAGTTGGCAGCAAAGACGGAGTTGAAGCCGGCAATCATCACGTAGATGCCCAAAAGCACGAAGATCCAGGCTACGAAGAACTGCGGCCAGTTCACGACCAGGATGCCCAGGAGCAGCGCCAGAAGGCCGCCGTAGAAGTCGAGCTGCGAGAGCATGATGCTGAAGTGCGTGAATGCCATCACGAGGCCGCAGACGCCGAGCACGATGAGGACCCAGCCCGTGACCTCGGTCAGGAAGAGCGTTGCATTCGCTGGATGCGTGAATGCGACGATGCCCAGGATGATGAAGGCGATGCCAGAGAGTATCGCACCTGCCTTCGAACGCTGAAATCTGAATTCCATAGCTGCCCCTTCTCTCGAAGACGCACAAAGGGCGCCTTCAGGTATATCCTTGATGAGGCTCATACCCGCTTTGGCGCCCTTGAATCCGGCTTGTCGGTTTCAGCTCTTGTTTCGTATCTAGCGTTCGAAACGCGAGTCCGTGCCGCCTATGATGCCCATGATCTCCTGGACATAGGCAGTCGTGTGCTCCTTCGCGTTCTCGAAGTCGTAGTCCATCACATTGTCCGGGTTGAGCTTGTGCTTGCTCACCTGGGACGGCTGCGTCGCGTTGTCGATCACGAGGTTCTGGTAGGAGCCGTTCTTTGCACCGAGCTCGACGCACTCAGGCGAGAGCGCATACTCGAGCCAGAGCTTTGCGGCATTCGGATGCGCGCAGCCCTTGAGCGCAGCCGTAGCGCCGATCTCGTAGGAAACGCCCGATGTCGGCTGGACAAGCTCGATGTTCTCGTAGTGGTTGTCCTCGATCTGCGCGATTCCGTCGTGCAGGAAGCCGACAGCGATGACGCACTCCCCTGTGCCGAGGTTCTTGACTGGCATGGCGCCGACCTTCGTATAGACCTGGACGTTCTTGTCGAGCTGCGTCAGGTACTGCATGCCCTGGTCGTGCCCATAGAGCTGGACGATCGTGTTCATGAAGAGGCGCGCGGTGCCGCTCGTCTCGTAGTTTGCGGTCCAGATGAGGCCCTTGTAGGAATCGGAGAGCAGATCTGGCCAGTCCTTCGGCGCATCTGCCCCGAGACGCTCGAGCTCCTCCTTGTTGTACATGATGCCCAAGAGTCCCTTGTAGATGCCGAACCAGTCGTTGTTCGAGGACATATAGGACTCGCTCATGAGGTGCGAGGAGTTCTTCGGCAGATAGGAGCTGTCGAACAGCTTCTCGTCCGAGACGATATTGTAGGGATCGGTCGTGCCGCCGAACCAGATGTCGTAGGTGGGAGCTCCGGCCTCAGACTCGATCAAGGACTGCGCCTCGCCGGTCGCGAGATGCTTGTAGTCGACCTTGATATTGTAGAGCTCCTTGAAGTGCGCAGCTGCTGCCTTCAGGTACTCCTCGCCACAGGAGCCGAGCACAGAGATCGAGCCCTCTGCCTGCGCTGCCTCGATGAGGTCAGACCCTGCACCGACCGGATCGGATGTGGTCGTCGTCGTGCCAGAGGATGAGCCCGAGCTGCAGGCAGCAAGTCCCAGAGCTGCCGCAAGCGTGCCGGCTGCACCGAAGAAGTCCCTGCGGGTGATATTGTCCATGGCCAACCCTTCCGATCCTGTGCCTATGCGCGGGCATCCTGTCTGTTCAGTGCCATTCTCCTACATTCGGAAGGGGCCGGCAGCTGCCGGCCCCAGAATGCGCCAATTCTTCGGCAAGACGCCCGCCTGCTCATGTGCAGACGGGCGTCCAGCCAAGATTCCTTCTGTCCTACCGCTTCTTCGCGAAGCTCTCCTCCGGCATCTTCATCGATGCGAGGATCTGCGTGGAGCCCGCCACAAGCAGGGCCAGGCCCGAGATGATGCCGATCGCGTTGATGAAGGCGAAGGGAGCGATCGCCATGATCGCACCGAGGACGATATCGCAGATGCCGACAACCTTGTCGTGCGTGCCTGTGCCTTCCTTGCTCTCCTCGACCGCCGTGATGCCGCAGCCGATGACGGCAACGCCGAGGATGATGAAGACGATCACGATGAAGGCATCGGGAGCAAGGGTCAGGATGAGGCCGAGGACGACCTCGACGACGCCTGCGCTCACAAGCGCCGGGTCCTTCATCTTGTTGATGAAGACATCGACGAACTTCGTGATGCCGAGGACAAGGGAGACAATACCGACAAGGCGGACGATGCCGAGGACGGCATCCTCGGTATAGCCGAGGCAGATGACGCCGAGGAGCGCAAGGAACGCGCCCGAGAGCAGCGTGCTCGACTTGCCGTGACGGAATATGCGTTTCAGGAAATCCATTGAGGAAAGCCTCCTTGAGGAAAAGCCAGCATTCATAAGCCAATTTGTGCCAGAGCCCTTGTTACCCATTCGCCCACGTGCATAGACAGGCGCCCAGAATCCATACAGAGCTACAGGAAGCAGGCCTTGAGGCCGATAAGGATGAGGACACAGCCGCCTGCGACTTCGGCCCGGTCCCCCAGAAGCGTGCCGAGGCGGCGTCCGATGAAGAGCGCCACGATGCAGAACGCGAAGGTGGTGCAGCCGATGATGGCCGAGGAGGCCAGGATAGGCACACCCTCGGCACGAAGGCTCACACCGACCGCGAAGGCATCGATAGCGGTGGCGATGGCCTGAAGGATCAAGGTCCAGACCGTGAGGTGCCGGTTTGTGTCTCCGCAGCATTCGCAGTCTTCCGGCTTCTCCTTCTTGAGCGACTTGATGCCTTCAATCAGCATGCTGCCGCCGATGATGCCCAAGATCACGAGGGTGACGATGCCTGCATATCTCTCGATGAGATCTGCCGCAAGGCCGCTCAGCACATAGCCGAGGCAGGGCATGAGTGCCTGGAAAAATCCGAAGAAGACCGGCATCAGGAACAGTCGGCGCCGCCGTTCATGGGTATAGGTACAAGCATCAGAGACAGTGACAGCAAAGGCATCTGCCGACAGAGCAGCACCCAGAAGGACGATCTCAGCTATGTTCACGCGTGGCCTCGAATTTCTGGCACCTGTTCTCGAGGCGCCTCCCGCAGCAGCAAAGTGCCTATTCTAGCCGCTTTGCCAGCTGAAAGGTGCCATATGGCCTTCGCTGCACGTTTCCATCAGATAAGCTGAAAGCGAGGTTCTTCATGCCTGCACTCATCACCCACAGCCTCTTTGCTAAGGAGACGCTCCCCTATCTGCCGCACGAGCTCTTCTCGAACGGCGAAGAGCAGCGTGCCTATATCCTCGGCTCCCAGGGGCCCGATCCCTTCTTCTGCCGCTGGACAGGACCGGTCACCCACAACCACACCTGCCACGTGCTGGCAAACCAGATGCACGCCGAGAAGGTGGCAGCAGCGCTCGAATCCCTGCGTGCTGCTGTCCTGGCCCTGCCCAAGGAGGACCAGAGCATCGGCCGTGCCTTCACGGTCGGCCTCTTTGCCCACTACTGGCTCGACTCCCACGCGCACCCCTTCGTCTATGCAGAGCAGGAGGCGCTCGGTGTCCAGGATCCAGACCTTGTCTCCGCGCATAGCGAGGTACATGCCGTGATAGAGGCAGATATCGACTCTTGGCTCCTGTGGGCAAGGAAAGAAGAAGGAGCAGAGACCGGCGAGGCAGCGCAGCGTGCCCTCGAGACGACGCCTCAGATCTCGCGCATAGGCTCTGCTCTCTTCTCCCAGACAGCCCATGAGGTATATGGCCTTCCGCTCGACGGCAGGCAGTATGGCCATGCCGTGCGCGACTATGCGCGCCTCTACCATGCGCTCGAGCCGAAAGGCAGGCTCTCCGAAATCACGCTCACGAATGTTGAGGAACTTGCCCGCGAATATTCGATGCTCGCCTCCCTTGTGCATCCGGCACACCACGATACGTCCTGCGCTTCTGCCAATACGGAGCACCATGTCTGGAAAGATCCTGCTACCGGAAAAGAATCCACCGAGAGCTTCCTCGATGTCTTCGAGGCGGCCGAGAAGAGCTGGCCTGAGGCTGCAGAGGCCTTCCTTGCCGGCAAGGACCTCTTCCCTCTGACTGGCAACAGGAACTACAACGGCGACTTCATGTCCGAAGGAGAGGGCGCCCCTGATATCGTCCGCTAGACGAAAAAGACCTACCTGAGACAAGACGAGCGGCCCGGAGCCTCAAGACCCCGGGCCGCTCGTATCTTCCAGATCTTCTACACCCACTTCAGGAGATCGTCCTTCATGCGGCGGCGCTCCGCCTCTTCAGGATCCTCCTCGTGCTTGGGCTTCTCTTTCGGCTCGCGCTTCCTCTCGTCCTCCAGCATCGTGTTCATGACATCAAGCCAAGGTTCGTTGTCTCCCGTTGCGGGAACGAAAGGATGCTCGTCGCCGTCCTCCATCCATACCAGGGGAATATCGCTTTCCCCGTCATCTTCGGAGGTGCCATCGACCCACTGGGGTGCCTGAGGCGCATCCCCGCTTTGCTGTGTGAGATCTCTTTCCGCCATGGCCGCCCCTTTCAAGACTCGGACGTGCTGCAAAGAAACCAGGCGCAGCGCTTGAGGCTGCGCCTGGACGTAGATCAGAGTGCTTCCGCTGCTTCCTTGGCGCAGGCCAGGCCATCAGCAATGGCCGTGACGACGAGCGAGGAGCCATTCCTCGTGTCGCCTGCCACAAAGACCGGGGTCTCTCCTTCTGCCTCCGCGCGGTGGGAGTCTTCCGCCGCAAGCGTCGGACGGACGCCGCCGCGGAACTCGTGCATCTCGACGCCGAGTGCAGAGAGGACCTCGGCCGTGGGGCCAGAAAAGCCCATTGCAATGAGGACAAGCTGGGCCGGCAGCTCATGCTCGGAGCCCTCGATACGCTGCGGCTTGCCGGCGCTCCAGTCGAGGTCCGCGACCTTGAGGCCCTGAAGCGAGCCGTCCTCGCCACGGAGGACCTCCATGGTGTCAGATGCCCAGGAGCGCGGGTCGGCTCCCTGGACTGCCTCAGCCTCGAGCTGGCCATAGTCGGTCTTCTTCACATTTGGCCACTCAGGCCAGGCGTTGCCGGGCTTCCTTGCATCCGGAGGAGCAGGCAGGAACTCGAGCTGGTGGACGCTCTTGGCACCCTGGCGAAGCGCCGTTGCGACGCAGTCCGTGCCCGTATCGCCGCCGCCGATGACGACGACGTCCTTGCCCTTGGCAGAGATGGCAGGAGCCTTGCCGGAAAGGACCGACTTCGTCGAGGAGGTCAGATAGTCGACGGCGAGGACGACGCCCTCCCCGTCTGCACCCGGCACCCTGAGCGTGCGGGCAGCGCCAGCGCCTGCAGCGACGACGATAGCGTCGAAGCTGTTCTTGAGCCACTCGGCCACGGCCGGATCGGTCACATCGCGGGAGGTCTCGAACACGATGCCGGAGTCCTCCATGAGCTTGACACGGCGCTCGACGACCTCCTTCGGGAGCTTCATGTTCGGGATGCCATACATGAGAAGGCCGCCTGCACGGTCAGACTTCTCGACAACCGTCACGGCAAAGCCGCGGCGGGCAAGCTCCCAGGCAGCTGCCAGGCCGGAGGGGCCAGAGCCCACGACGGCGACGCTCTTTGCGTCGTCTGCGTGCTTCGCAAGCGGCTTCATGTAGCCGGACCCCCAGGCGTGATCGGAGATGGCACGTTCGTCGTCCCTGATCGTCATCGGCTCCTGGTGGAGGCCCAGGTTGCAGGCCACCTCGCAGAGTGCCGGGCAGACTCTGCCCGTGAACTCGGGGAACGGGTTCGTGAGGCTCATGCGTGCAGCCGCATCGTCCCAGAGGCCGCGGCAGAGAAGATCGTTCCACTCAGGAATCAGGTTGTGGAGCGGGCAGCCGGACGTACGGGCCGGACCGAACGAGATGCCGGTCTGGCAGAACGCGACACCGCAGTACATGCAGCGGCTGGCCTGCAGCTCCTGCAGCTCTTCGGAGAGAGGCTGGGCAAGCTCGCCGAAGTCCTTGAGCGCGTCCTTGGCAGGACGCATGCCATGTTCCTGGCGATCGATCGAAAGATATGCTCCTGGCTTTCCCATGGCCTACATCTCCTTCCTCATGGTCTCGAATGCATACTCGACCGCATCCTCGTGGCTCTTGCCCTGCTTCTCCGCCTCGCGCGTGAGGGTGAGGGCACGCTCGTACTCGTGCGGGATGACCTTCACGAACTCAGGCACGATATCGTCGAAGCGGTAGAGCATCTTGATGCCGAGCGGGCTCTTCGTGCGGCGGACATGCTCCTCGATGAGGCTGTGGATGAGCGTGATGTCGTCCCCGTCGACCGGCTTCAGGCTGACCATGTCCATGTTCGTGCGGTCCTTGAGCGTGCGGTGCTCGTCGAACACGTAGGCGATGCCGCCGGACATGCCGGCTGCAAAGTTCTGTCCGACCTCGCCGAGGATGAGTGCCACGCCGCCTGTCATGTACTCGCAGCCGTGGTTGCCCACGCCCTCGCACACGATCGTGGCGCCGGAGTTGCGGACGCCGAAGCGCTGGCCGGCAAGACCGTTGATGAAGCCCTTGCCCGACGTGGCGCCGTAGAAGGCAACGTTGCCGATTGCGACATTCTCGTTGAACTTGAACGTCGCCGATGCAGGAGGAGCCACCGTCAGGATGCCGCCGGAGAGGCCCTTGCCGAAGTAGTCATTCGCATCGCCCGAGATGTTGAGCGTGATGCCCGCCGGCAGGAATGCGCCGAAGGACTGACCGCCCGAGCCCTCGCAGTCAATCGTGATCGAGCCCTCAGGCAGGCCCTCGGGATGCTTTGCCGTCACGGCAGAGCCGAGCATCGTACCGACGCAGCGGTTCACGTTCGAGATGTCCGCATGGAAGCGGATAGGACGAAGCGATTCCCTGGCCGTCTTCGTGTACGGGATGAAGAGCGTGGAGTCGAGCGTCTGGGAGAGCCCTGAGTCCATAGCCATGCTCGGCAGATAGTGCTTTGCCTCGGCGCCCGGGATATCCTTGCCGAACTCGTTCGTGACCTGGGCCAGGATCGGCGAGAGGTCGAGCGTGTTGGCCTTCCAGTTGTTCTCCACCTTGACCTGGCGCAGGCACTCGGGATGTCCGACCATCTCGTCGACCGTGCGGAAGCCGAGCTGGGCCATGTGCTCTCTGAGCTCCTCTGCCACGAACATCATGAAGTTCACGACGTGCTCAGGCTTGCCGACGAAGCACTTGCGCAGGCGGCAGTTCTGGGTGGCAAGGCCGATCGGGCAGGTGTCCTGCTGGCAGTCGCGCTGCATGAGGCAGCCCATGGAGAGGCAGACCGCCGTCGCGAAGCCGAACTCCTCGGCACCGAGCAGACATGCTACGGCCACATCGCGGCCGTCCATGAGCTTGCCGTCAGCCTCGAGCACGACACGGGAGCGGAGGCCGTTCCTGAGAAGCGTCTGCTGCGTCTCGGCGAGGCCAAGCTCGAGGGGCAGTCCTGCATGGTAGATGGAGTCGCGCGGGGCTGCACCGGTACCGCCATTGGCGCCGGAGATCGTGATCTTGTTTGCGCCACCCTTGGCTACGCCTGTGGCAATCGTGCCGACGCCTGCCTCGGAGACGAGCTTCACGGAGATGCGGGCGCCCGGGTTGGCATTCTTGAGGTCGAAGATGAGCTCTGCCAGGTCCTCGATCGAGTAGATGTCGTGATGAGGCGGAGGCGAGATCAGGCCGACGCCCGGCGTCGAGCGGCGAACCTCAGCGACCCACGGCCAGACCTTGCGGCCCGGCAGGTGTCCGCCCTCGCCCGGCTTTGCGCCTTGAGCAAGCTTGATCTGGATCTCCTTTGCGCTCATGAGGTAGCGGCTCGTGACGCCGAAGCGCGCCGATGCCACCTGCTTGATTGCAGAGAGCTTCGAATCGCCGTTCGGAAGCGTCGTCTCGCGGGACGGGTTCTCGCCGCCCTCGCCGGTGTTCGACTTCGCACCGATGCGGTTCATTGCGATGGCCATGCACTCATGTGCCTCTTCGGAGATGGCGCCGTAGGACATGGCGCCCGTCGTGAAGTGCTTCACGATCTCAGAGGCAGGCTCGACCTCGTCGAGAGGCACAGGACCCGAGGCAAGCGGCACGAACTCGAGAAGGTCGCGCAGGACGATCGAGCGGTTCTTCGGATGGAGCGCCTTCGAGTACTGCTTGAAGAGATCGTAGTCGCCCTCGCGCACAGCACGCTGGAGGAGGTAGATGACCTGCGGCGTGATCATGTGGTCCTCGCCGCCGAGAGGCCTCCACTTCGTAAGGCCGGAGCTTGCAAGCTGGTCGGGAGCCGGGCTCTTCTTCAGAGCCTCTGCCTCGTCGTAGCGCTCGTTGCACTCGCGCTCGACATCGGCCACGCCCAGGCCGCCGACACGGGAGACCGTGTTCTTGAAGTTCTTGTCCACGAACTCCTTCGAGAAGCCGACGATCTCGAAGATCTGGGCAGAGTGGTAGCCCTGCATCGTCGAGATGCCCATCTTGGACATGACGGAGACGATGCCCTTCGTGATTGCCTTGTTGTAGTTCGCGATGCCCTCTTCGGCGGAAAGGGCAAGCTCGCCCTTCTCGGAGAGCGCACGGATGCAGTCATGGGCCATGTACGGATAGATGCCGGAGGCAGAGTAGCCGACAAGCGTCGCGAAGTCATGCGGCGTGATTGCATCGCCGCACTCGACCACGAGGTCGGCACGGGTACGGATGCCGGCAGCAAGCAGGCGGTTGTGGACAGAGCCGACAGCAAGAAGCGACGGGATGGAGACTTCGCCGTCTGCTGCACGGTCGGAGAGGACGATGATGTTCACGCCCTCGCGCACGGCTGCGACGATCTCGTCGCCGAGCTCGTCAAGCGCCTTCTCCAGTGCGTCATCTCCGCCGTCACGCTCGTAGGTGGCAAAGAAGCGGCGTGCCTCGAATCCCTCATGGTCGATAGCGCAGATGCGGTCGAACTCGTCCTTCGTGAGGATCGGGCCCTGGAGACGCACGAGGCGGCAGTTGTCGCGCATGTCCTCGAGGAGGTTGCCATGGTTGCCGAGATAGAGCAGGGTCGACGTCACGAAGCTCTCACGAAGTGCATCGATAGGCGGGTTCGTGACCTGGGCGAAGAGCTGGTTGAAGTAGTCGAAGAACGAGCGCGGGTGGCGGGAAAGCACTGCCAGAGGAATGTCTGCACCCATGGAAGCCAGAGGGGCTGCGCCCTTCTGTGCCATAGGAAGTATTGCCTCTTCCACATCGTCGAAGTGGTAGCCGTGGCGGGCAAGCCTCGTCACGAGCGGCACCTTTGCATCATGCTGCTCGAAGGGATCGGAGTCTGCAGGCTTCAGGTCCTCGACGTCGATCGTCTCCGCGGCAGCCCAGTCACGGTATGGCTTCTGGTTTGCGAAGGCCTCCTTGATTTCGTCGTCCCAGAGCACGCGGCCCTTTGCAGGATCGACAAGAAGCATCTGACCCGGGCCGAGAGAGCCGGTCTGGAGCACCTCTTCAGGGTCGCAGCGAAGGGCACCGACCTCGGAGGTGAGGATCAGGCGGTCATCGCGTGTCACATAGTAGCGGGCAGGACGCAGGCCGTTTCTGTCAAGGGCAGCGCCCGTGACGATGCCGTCCGTGAAGGCGATGGCAGCAGGGCCATCCCAGGACTCCATGAGCATGGACTGGTAGGAGTCATAGGCGCGGCGCTTTTCCGAGAGGCTCGGGTTCTTGTCCCACGGCTCAGGCAGGAGCATCGAGACCGCACGCGGAAGCGAGCGGCCGTTCATGGTCAGGAACTCGAGCACGTTGTCGAGGATGGCAGAGTCTGAGCCCTCACGGTTGATGATGGGGATGACCTTTTTCAAGTCTGCACCCATGACAGGAGAGTACAGGCCCGGCTCACGGGCACGAATCCAGTTCACGTTGCCCTTGAGCGTGTTGATCTCGCCGTTGTGGATGATGTAGCGGTTCGGGTGTGCACGCTCCCAGCTCGGCGTCGTGTTCGTGGAGTAGCGGGAGTGCACAAGCGCAATCGAGGACTCGGTCGAAGCATCGGCCAGATCAGGATAGAAGCGGCGCATCTGCGTCGCGACAAGCATGCCCTTGTAGACGATCGTGCGGCTGCTCATCGAGCAGACATAGAAGATCTTGCCCGAAAGCGCGCTCTCAGCGTCGGCCTTCTTCTCGATGACGCGGCGGCAGACATAGAGCGCACGCTCGAACGCCTGGCCACGCTCCACGTTCTCGGGACGGCCCAGGAATGCCTGGACGATCGTCGGCATGCATGCCTTGGCGGTCTCGCCGAGGTCGTGGGCATCCGTCGGAACCGAGCGCCAGAAGAGCAGAGGAATGCCCTGCTCGGCGCAGCCATCCTCGAATACGCGCTTTGCGACAGCGAGGCCCTCTTCATCCTGCGGGAAGAAGAGCATAGCGACACCGTAGTCGCCCTCATCCGGCAGAAGGTAGCCATAGCGCTGTGCCTCGCGGCGGAAGAAGCGGTGCGGCACCTGGAACAGGATGCCGGCGCCGTCGCCGGTATTGTGCTCGAGGCCCTTGCCGCCACGGTGCTCGAGGTTCACAAGGACGCTCAGGGCGTCGTCGATCATCTGGTGGGAACGCTGGCCCTTCAGATGGGCAAGCGCGCCGATGCCGCAGGCATCATGCTCGAACTCGGGACGGTAGAGTCCCTCGTTCTCTGAAGAAGCGCAGGCCTGCGCATGCTGGTCGGCATGCAGCTGGTTGTCTGAACTCATAAGGTTTCTCCCTTGCGTGTCTTCCCTCTCAGCTTCGATGTGAGTCTACGCAAGGATTGTTTCCACCCAGTGAGCACCCCCGGGAAGACAGAAAGGCTTCTCGGAGTTGTCATTCGAACGAATCATGCTCGAAACATAGCCAAACACACGCCCGACATGTTTTCAGCACCCTTGACACTCCCCATGGCTGAAGCCGGGGGATTCTCGCTTCGACGCAGATAGCCTTCCTCCGCCTTGCGGCGGAAGCTGGTCTTACGCCTGCTCCACGAGCGTTCGGGACGCTTACGCGTCCCCGGTTCCCGCAAGCCCTGCGGTACCGTCTGCTTCATTCAGAAGCCGCGCTCCTTCCCGCGCGATGTTGACCGCCGCGTTGAGGTCGCGGTCGTGGCTCGCCCCGCAGACGGGGCACGTCCACGCACGGACGGAGAGCGGCAGCTCCTCTAGGACATGCCCGCAGCACGAGCACATCTTCGAGGATGGATACCAGCGGCTCACCTTCACGAAACGCCGCCCGTGCCAGGCGCACTTGTATTCCAGCTGGCGGGCCATCTCGGACATGGAGGCGTCCGCGACGGACTTGGCCAGACGGCGGTTCTTCTCCATCCCACTGACGTTCAGGTCCTCGACGGCGATGGCTTGGCTCTCGCGCACCGCATCCGTCGTGGCCTTGTGGATGGCATCCTTGCGCTGGTTGGCTATCCGCTCATGGACGAGCGCCACCTTCCTCTTCTGCTTCTCCCTTCTCTTGGATCCCTTCTGCTTGCGGGACAGGCGCCTCTGCTCCCGGGCGAGCTTCCTCTCGCCTTTGGCAAGCGCCTTGGGGTTTGCGACCTTCACGCCATCGCTCCGGGCCATGAGGTCGTGCACGCCGGCGTCGATGCCGAGCACCGCGATGGCGCCCGGCGCTGCCTCGGGTTCCGGGCAGTCCGTGCAGCACAGGCACACGAAGTATCTGCCAGAGGGCACCTGCTTCACCGTTGCCGAGAGCACGCGGCCCTCGATCCTCCTGCTCGCCCGCGCCTTCACGAGGCCGAGCTTGGGGAGCTTCACATGGCGTGGGTCTGGGACGCATGCCATGTTTGTGCGGTACGACCTGCGGCCTGCATGCTTGGACCTGAACTTCGGGAACCCCGTCCTGCCTGGATTGCGGAAGAAGTTCTGGTATGCCCTGTCCAGGTCGCGCAGGGACTGCTGCAGCGCCATGGAGTCCACCTCCGCAAGGAAGGGCGCGTCTGTCTTCTTCCAAACCGGCAGCTGCGTCATGTACGAGCCGATGCCCCGGGACTTTCCGTTCCGCCCATATTCTTCCTGGCGCATGGCAAGGACCCTGTTGTAGACATATCTGCAGCAGCCGAAGGTTCGCCCGATGAGCTCTCGCTGCCGCGCGTTCGGATAGATGCGTATCTCATAGGAGCGCTCCACTCCAGGCCACCTCCTGCCCTCTCCCGGAATCCCTGCCCATGCCGCCTGCAGGTATTGGCCTGCGGCGTCTCCGTGCCCTCTGGATGGATTATGCCACGCCCTGCTGTCCGCGTGCCTTCATGCTGCCGCTGCGCCTCATATCCCCATAGCTGAAGCCAGGGGTTTTACGGCGCTTTTGATAAAGCCGGCATAGGAAAAGGACGGATACCTGAAGCTGCATCCGCCCCTGGCTCTTACGCCTCTGGCACCTTGCCGGTCGCTATGATCTCTTCGAGCGCTGCCTCGTCGAGCACAGGCACGCCCAGGCTCTGCGCCTTCGTGAGCTTCGAGCCTGCCGCTGCTCCCGCGACGACGTAGCTCGTCCGCTTCGAGACGCTGCCCGAGACCTTGGCGCCCATGGCCTTGAGCTTCGCGCCTGCCTCATCTCTTGTATAGTGCTCGAGCGTGCCTGTGAGCACGAACGTGAGGCCGGAAAGCGTCTGCGGCACTTCCGGCTCCTCACCGAAGCCGGGCTGCTCGAGCATCACGCCTGCCGCACGCAGGCGCTCGAGCACGGCCACATTCTCCTTGATCTCGAAGAACTCGTGCACAGCATGGGCAATCTTGGGACCGATGCCCTCGATCGAGGCGATCGTCTCCTCATCGGCGAGCATGAGAGCCTCGAGCGAGCCGAAGCGCTTGGCCAGAAGCTGTGCCACATTCGTGCCGACATGGCGGATGCCAAGGCCGAAGAGGACGCGCGAGAGCCCCTGCTTCTTGGAGACCTCGATCTGCTCCATGATCTTCTTTGCGATCGTGGGGCCGACGACGATCGCGTCGCCCTCGATATGATCCTTCGTCGTCGTGTCATAGACGCGTCCGGTCTGGGTGCCGGCAAGCATGTCCTCTGTGAGATGATCGTAGTAGTCAGCCACATCGTGCACGGCCCCCTCATCGAGGAGGTGCTTCACGATCTCCTCGCCGAGGCCATCGATATCCATCGCAGGACGGCTGCCCCAGTGGATGAGGCGCTCCAGAGCCTGTGCCGGGCAGTCGATGGAGACGCAGCGGTAGGCGACCTCCCCCTCTTCCTGGACAACAGGGCTTCCGCAGGACGGACACACCTTCGGCATCTCCCACTCGGGCCGCGCTGCATGCTCTTGCGCCATCTCTCCGTCAAGCACCGGTCCCACGACCTCGGGGATGACATCGCCGGCTTTGTGGACGACGATCGTGTCGCCGACACGCACATCGCGGCGGTGCACCTCGTCGATGTTATGAAGGGTTGCCCTGGCAATCGTGGATCCAGCAACGACGACCGGATCGAATTCGGCAACCGGCGTGAGCACGCCCGTGCGGCCTACCTGCACCCTGATCTCGCGGAGCACGGTCTTCTTCTCTTCAGGCGGAAACTTGAAGGCAATCGACCAGCGCGGAGCGCGTGCCGTGAAGCCCAAGGTCTCCTGTCCCGAGAACTCGTCGACCTTTACGACGACGCCGTCGATATCGTAGTCGAGGCTGTCTCTGTGGGCCAGAGCATCGGCGCAGTACTCGTGCACGGCCTTCGAGCTTGTGACGCGCCTCGCATGCGGATTCACGCTGAAGCCGCAGGACGAAAGCCAGGCGAGGAAGTCGTGCTGCGTCGTCACGGCTAGTGGCCCTTCGTCTGCGACGGCGTAGATGAAGGTCTCGAGGTCGCGGGCACCTGTGACCTTCGGATCCTTCTGGCGCAGCGACCCTGCGGCAGCATTCCTCGGGTTCGCGAAGGGCGGACGTCCTGCCGCATCGTTCTCCTCGTTCAGGCGCTGGAAGCTGTGGCGCGGCATGTAGACCTCGCCCCTGACCTCGATCGAGTGACCGAAGCCACCGTCGGCGATCTTTGCAAGGCCTGCCCTTGCAAGCGTGCGCGGGATGTCCTTGATCGTGAGGGCGTTCTGGGTCACATCCTCGCCTGTCGTGCCGTCGCCGCGGGTGGCAGCACGCACAAGCCTGCCATCACGGTAGGTAAGCGCAATGCCCAGGCCATCGATCTTGAGCTCGCACGTATAGGCAAGCGGATGCTCCGGCGTGGCGCCAAGCGCCTCGTCCGTGCGTGCGAGCCACTCGTCGAGCTCCTCGAGGTTCATTGCATCGTCGATCGAGTACATGCGCTGGGCATGGCGGACGGGTGCGAACTGCTCGCTCACGAAGCCGCCGATGCGCTGCGTGTAGGAGTCGGGCGTCACAAGCTCGGGGTGCGCTGCCTCGATGCCCTGGAGCTCGCGGAGATAGCGGTCGAACTGGGCATCGGTCATCTCCGGCGCATCGAGCGCATAGTAGGCATAGGCCGCATGGTTCAAGATCTCGTTCAGGCGTGCCGCATGCTCCCGGGGCGCCTCTTTCGTCCCTTCGCCTTCCGGCACCGGCGTGCTTCCGCCGAAGAGCGACATCTGGTCTGCCATCTTCTGCCTCCCTATCGAAGATGCACAAGGCATCGAATCATTTCATCCTCTGACAGGGTAGCGCACCAGGAACGCACGGTGCCGCCCAAAGCCCATCCCCACGGCGAAACCCGAAGCGCCCTGTACGCAGGAGCGGGTATAGTCAGCCCTGTGTGCATGCAACCTTGAAGGAGCTCATCGATGCCCCAGCCTGAAACACCCTCACATACCCCCACGCAGAAGGCAGAGACCTTCCTCGCCTTCCTCCTGCTTTCGACCATCCCTGCCTTCGTCGCCGGCATCGGCACCTTCGCTGCGCTCTGGGCTGTCGACAAGCTGCGCGATAGCGTCTGGGACGCAGCGGCAGAGCAGCTGCCGCCTGTCCTCTCCCAGCTCTCCCCGCTTCTGCTCTGCCTTGCAGGCGGCCTCATCATCGGCCTCTGGACGAGGCGCTGCGGCTTCAAGCTCGACACGATGCACCAGGTCTTCGGCATCTGCCGTAAGGAGGGCGGCTACCATATCCCGCACCTCGGAAAGACCCTGGGCCTCTTCTTCGCACCGATCGTCTTCGGCGGCGCCATCGGCCCCGAGGCAGGCATCGCAGGCTTTGCCGCAGCAGGATTCACGGCGGTGCTCGACAAGACGAGAATCGGTGGCACTGGCGCCCTGAGTGCCGACACCCATCCCTTCCGCCGCGCCATCAGGACGCTCCTCGATACAGACGACGAAGCACAGGCCTCGAAGGAGGCAAAGGAGACGCTTCAGGAGCTGCCGCTCAGAAAGCTCTGGAAGGTACTGCTTTGGATCCTTGCTGCCATCTTCTTCGTGCTCGGCTGGGCTTGCGTATCGCATGTCCTTGGCTCTGCCGGCGAGATGCCGCGCTTCGAGGGCATCGACTACGCCACGGCCGACTGGGGTGCAGGCATCGTGGCGCTCCTGCTTGGCTACGGGTTTGCACTCTTCGTGCTTGCCGCCCAGAAGGTGGCCGCGAGCATCTCTTCTGCCATAGGCCCCGACCCCTTGAAGAAGGCGCTCCTTGCCGGCCTTGTGCTCGGCGGCCTTGCCTGCATTCTTCCCGACCTCACGTTCTCCGGCCAGGACGATATTGTGGACCTCATCGATACCTGGCAGAGCTGGGCACCAGCACTTCTCATCCTCGTTGCCTTCGTGAAGATATGCATGACAAAGATGTGCGTGGCGCTCGACTGGACAGGCGGCGAGTTCTTCCCGACGATCTTCTGCGGCGTCGCGCTTGGCTACGCCGTGGCATCGCTCATGGGTGCAGACCCGCTCCTGCCGGTTGCTGTTGCTGCAGGAGCTGCGGTCGGCGGCTGGACAAGAAAGCCGATCCTCTCGACTGCTGTCCTGGCACTGTGCTTTCCGCCGATCGCATTGCCCGTAGTGCTTGCAGCCTCCTGGATTGCCGCAAAGCTTCCCCATCCCCAGAAGAAGGCAGCATAAGCCAGAAAGATATGGCTTCCAGCAAGCGGGCAGGCACCACGCCTGCCTGCTTTTCTGCAGCCGAATCCTGTCACCTGCAGAGCCTGCACTGGACATGCCTGGCACCTTCAGTCTTGGAGATGCATATCCATGGTACAGAGAGCGATCGTCGAGCACCGGGGCTGCGGCTACGGCTGCTTCACGACATTGGCCATCCTCATCGTGGCCGCGCTCCTCATTGCAGTCCTTCCCTATGTGGGAGCGGTGGCGGCAGGAGTCGGTCTCTGTTTCCTCATGCGCTACATCTGGCGGCAATACGTCCAGCAGCGCCCCGATACTTCCTTCGTGCAGTGGGGCCTGCAGTTCGCGCCGATCACACGAAAGATCATGGCAGCGCTGCTCTGCTGCGCCTTGCCGCTTCCCTCATGGTCGCCTTTGCCCCAAGTGCAGGGATGAGCGCCGAGACGAGGAATGCCATGACCACAAGCGAGCAGCAGGAAGAGCCGCAGAGCCGCAATGAGCCTGAGGCTGGCCAGAGCGAAGAGTCCCAGAGCACCGTCACAGTAGGCTTCGTGCCCGCAGATTCCGAGTTCTCCGCCAGGCTCCGCATCTCTGCCTAGGCTGAAGCCTCATCTCATTGGCGTGCAGAAACAGCAGGACGGGCAGGTCCCGAAGAGCCTGCCCGTCCTGCCATTCTGCCTTGTATGCAAGAGCTACTTGATTGCGGTCACCGTGTAGCCGGCGTCTGCAACTGCCTTCTTGAGCTTGTCGTCGGACACGAGAAGCCCGGCGTCGAGCGTCGCGTTCTTGTTCTCGAGCGAGACGTGGACGTTCTTCACGCCGCGGACACCCTCGAGCGCCTCGGTCACGTGCTGGACGCAGTGCTCGCACATCATGCCATCGATAGAAAGCGTCTTTGCTGCCATATCTTTTCCTTCCTCTCCGGACGGATTCTCATCCATCCCCTCCGATACGCTGACTTTCGTTTCCTTTGCCGAAGCATCTGCCTTGGCTTTGGAAGGCTTCCAGGCAAAGAGCCTGAGCGCGTTCGAGACGACGAACACGGACGAGAAGCCCATTGCCGCTGCACCCACCATCGGGTTCAGCGTGATGCCCCACGGGGTGAGCACGCCGATTGCGACCGGGATGCAGATTGCATTGTAGAAGAGCGCCCAGAACAGGTTCTGGCGGATGTCCCTCATCGTCGCACGGGAGAGCTCGATCGCCGTTGCGATATCGGCCGGATCGGAGTGCATGAGGACGATATCGGCAGAGCCGATCGCCACATCCGTGCCGGCACCGATCGCGATGCCCACATCGGCGCGGGCAAGGGCAGGCGCATCGTTGATGCCGTCACCGACCATTGCGACCTTGTGTCCCTGGCGCTCGAGGTCGTGGACCTTCTTCTCCTTCTGGTCGGGAAGGACGCCTGCCACGACCTCGTCGACACCGACCTCAGAGGCGATGACAGAGGCGGTCTTCGGCTGGTCGCCCGTGAGCATGATGGCATGTATGCCCATCTGGTGGAGGCGGGCGATTGCAGAGGCAGATGTCGGCTTCACGACGTCGGCGATTGCGACAAGAGCGGAAAGCTTGCCGTCAGCAGCGATGAAGAGCGGGGTCTCAGCCTTGGCTGCTGCTGCATCTGCTGCAGACACGAGCTCGGAGACATCGACACCGCGCTCCTTCATGAGGCGGGCGTTGCCGATCAGGAGCTTCACGCCCGAGACAGTGCCGGCAAGGCCGCCGCCCGGAATCTGGGTGAAGTCTGAGACGTCTGCGTCAGCTGCTGCCTTCTCGTCCTCTGCGTAGCTCACGACAGCCTGGGCAAGCGGGTGCTCGCTTCTGCTCTCGAGCGCTGCCGCAAGGGAAAGGACATCCTTTCCAGCAGAAGCTGCCGGCACGAACGATGTCACGCGGGGCTTGCCCTCCGTGATCGTGCCTGTCTTGTCGAGGACGACCGTATCGAGGTCTCCTGCGCACTCGAGCGATTCTGCGCTCTTGATCAGGATGCCGACCTTGGCGCCACGCTCCGTACCGACCATGATGGCGGTAGGAGTGGCAAGGCCCAAAGCGCAGGGGCAGGAGATGACAAGGACAGAGACGGCGTGGTTGAAGGCAGCAGCGAAGTCTCCGGGTGCCAGGAACGCGAGCCAGAGGACGAAGGTCGCCGCAGCAATGGCCATAACGATGGGGACGAAGACGCCGGCGATGCGGTCAGCCGTGCGCTCGATCGGAGCCTTCGAGTTCGTGGCCTCATCGACGAGCTTGATGATGTGGGATAGGGTCGTATCGGCACCGACAGCGGTCGCACGCATCTGGAACCAGCCAGCCTGGACGACCGTGGCACCCGTCACCTTGTCCCCTGCTGCCTTCTCGGCAGGGACGGGCTCGCCTGTGATGGCAGACTCATCGACAGATGCCGTGCCTTCGGTGAGCACGCCGTCGACCGGCACAGACTCGCCGGTGCGGACGACGAGGATATCGCCTTCGCGCACATCGTCAGAAGAGATCTTCTGCTCTTCCCCGTCACGGATAACCGTTGCGGTCTTGGGAGCAAGGTCCATAAGTGCTGAAAGCGCGCTTGTCGTCTTGCCCTTGGCACGCGCCTCGAAGTACTTGCCGAGCGTGATGAGGACCAGGATCGTGCCGGCAGAGTCGAAGTAGAGGCTATGCATCATTGCATAGTGGGCAGCCTCCATGTCCATGACGCCCAGAGCCTCTGCCATCTGGTAGACACCGACGAGCGAATAGAGATAGGACGCAGCCGAGCCCACGGCGATGAGCGAATCCATGTTGGGCGAAAGATGGAAGAGCGTCTTGAAGCCCATCTGGAAGTAGCTTCTGTTCACAAAGAGCACGAACGTCGCAAGAAGGAGCTGCGTCACCGCGCTTGCCATCATCCCTTCCATGCCAGCAAGGCCCGGAACCTCAGGCCAGCCGAGCATGGGGCCCATTGCGATATAGAAGAGCGGCACGCCGAACACAAGCGACCAGATGAGCTGCTTCTGCTTCGCGGCAATCGCCTTGTCTGCCGCGATCTTGGGATCGACGAAGGCAGCTGCCTTCTCGGATGTGTTTGCACGGGAGCGCGGGGCAGCGCCGTAGCCTGCCTTGTCGATAGCGGCAACGACCGCATCGAGCGTCTTCGGCTTTCCGTCGTAGACGAGCTCCATCGAATTCTTCAGCAGGTTGACCTGGGCCTGGCTCACGCCTTTGACGCCTGATGCGGCACGCTGCACACGTGCTTCGCACGCCGCGCATGTCATGCCCGAGATATCGAAGGTCTCCTTCGCATCAACCATGCTGGCCTCCTTTCAATACCCATATGGGGTATATCGCAGTGACAGATATGCCTCAGCTCTCCTGCAGAAGGGCCTGCAGGAGGCAAGGCTCCTAGTAGAACTTCTTGAAGAGGTCCATGACCTCGTCGACGACCTCGACGTTTCCTTCCTGCACCTGTTCCACGACGCAGGTCTCGAGGTGGTCGCGCATCACTTCGCGCGAGATTGCCTTGACGGCGCTCTCGACGGCGGCGAGCTGTGTCAGCACATCGCCGCAGTAGCGGTCGGAATCGACCATGTTCTTGATGCCATTGAGCTGGCCGATGGCACGGTTGATGCGCCGGTCCACATCATGCTTGAGCTTCTCGGAGCGCGGCGTATGCTTCTGGCTTCCGCATGCCGGGCAGCTCTCCTGCTCTGTGGCTTCCTTCTTCTCTTCCGCCATCGTCGGTCCCTCCTGCCATACCCCCAAGGGGTTCTTGCTGCTGCCTACTATATGCCCCTTGGGGGTATATCGCAAACAGAGAGATCCTCTCCATACGGAGGTCACATTCTTACGAACGAAAATGTCCCTCCCGCTCTTTGGAAGCGGAGGGGACAATAAAGCAGGACGGTCAATGTTTCTGGACTTATCCGAGAAGCTCGCGGACAGATGCTTCCGCAGCATCCTTCGTTGAAGCCCAGCTGCCCTGGACCATCCGGGGCTTGCCGCCGCCACGGCCATCAAGCTTCTTGTTGAGCTCCTTGCAGGCAGGACGCAGGTCTTCTTCCTTCGCTGCCAGGACATAGGCTATGCGCGCTGCATCTCCCGGCACATCGGAGAGGGCTGCCACTTTCTCGACGTCCTCGCGTGCAAGCGCGGTCTCGCAGACAAAGCGGAGCTCGTCGATCTCGAGCCCCTCCTGGAACCAGAGAAGTAAGCTTCCTTCAGGTGCAGCCGCAGCCACATCCTGTGCAAGCTTCTCCTTCCTCGCCTGCTTGAGCTCGTGCTTGTAGTCATCCTTCTCGGCAGACAGGCGCTTCACGGCCTCAGGCACCTCTTCGTCTGCAACGGAGAGGAAGTTGCTCGTATCCCTGAGCTCCTCCATGCGCTCCTCGCAGAGCTCGAGCGCACGCCTGCCGCAGAGCAGCTCGAGGCGGGTCTTCTTCTTTTTCGTGCTCATGCGCACGATCTTGATGAGGCCGACCTGGCCCGACGACGAGAGATGCGTGCCACAGCAGGCGCAGGTATCGACGCCTTCGATCTCGACGATGCGGATCTGGCCTTCGTGGTCCTTCTTGCTGCGGTAGTCCATTGCCTCGAGCTCATCCGGCGTCGGCAGAAGGGCGCGCACCGGCACATCGGCACGAACGGCTGCATTGGCACGGCGCTCCACGTCGAGTGCATCCTCTGCCGTGAGCACGCCGTCGAAGTCGACCTCGATGCTCTTCTCTCCCATATGGAAACCGATGTTGTCGTAGCCGAAGAGCTTGTGCACGATGCCCGAAACGATATGCTCGCCGGTATGTGCCTCCATGTTGTCGCGGCGCCAGATCCAGTCGAGCGCACCGTGCACCTCAGAGCCGACAGGAAGCGCCACATCGCTCAGATGCACGACACCTTCTTCGCTGCCATCTTCTGCCTTGCCAGGCACCGCCTCTGCGACATGGGCGACTACCGCATCCTCGCCCTCGCCGAGCGTGAGCGTGCCGCGGTCTCCCGGCTGGCCGCCACCCGTCGGATAGAAGGCCGTTTGAGATAGCTCGATGGCATATCCCCCATCGTGCGGCTCGCACGAGGTGACTGATGCCACGAACTCCTTTGCATAGGGCTCCCGGTAATAGAGATCGTCGAATGTCTGCATGAAGTTCAGGTCCTTCCGAAGATGCCTTCTGGCACCCAATCGTTTCTGTACCGGGACATGATAGGCCCCAGCGCCTTTGCTGCGCAAACCGAGAAGATGCCCTGCCTGGCATATGTACGACTATCGCTGTATCTTCTGCATTTCCGCTGGCGGGATGGTAGGCCATGCCAGCATCGGCTTCTCCCACAATGGATAGGCAGACAGAGGACCTATCATTCCAGGAAGGATGACCCATGATCGGCGACAGGGGCTTTGATATCACCGCAGATGCATATGCCGAAGCCGGAAGGCGTGAGGCGCTCAGAGGCGTCTGCAGATGCGTGCTTTCCCAGATAGAGCGGCCCTACCCCTGCTCAGAGCGCCAGACGCTCACCTGTGCCGAGGACCTCGAGCTGCCCCGCAAGCGCTTTCCGGCATTCTATGGCTCCTTCGACTGGCATTCCTGCGTCCACTCGCACTGGACGCTTGTCCGCATGCTCAAGGACAATGTCCTGACAGACGTACCTGAGCTCGAGAAGGCAGCAGCAGCGCAGCTCTCCCGCACGTTCGCGCCTGACCTTATGGAGCAAGAAGCCAGAAGCTGGAAGGAGAAGGTGCCCCAGTGGGAGGAGAAGCCCTACGGCTGGACCTGGGAGCTTGCCCTCGATCAGGAGCTGGGAAAGCTCGCGAATGCTGAAAGCCCCTACGCCGATGAGGCCAAGGCCTGGCGAGCAGCCCTCTCCCCGCTCACCGAGGAGATGCACAGGCGCGTGGCAGGCTGGATAGCGCATCTTTCGCTTCCAGCCCGCACGGGCATGCACTCGGACACTGCCTGGTCGCTTGCCATGGCGGCAGACTGTGCAGAGGCGACAGATGACCAGGAGCTCCTGGAGTCCGTCTGCATGGCAGCCGTCCGTCTCTTTGGAAATGACGTGGAGGCACCTCTTGCCTATGAGCCCGAGGCCGATACCTTCACCTCGGCAATCCTGAATGAAGCCGCCCTCATGGCAAGAGTCCTGTCTGGGGAGGCATATCTCTCCTGGATGAAGGACTATATGCCAGCGCTCTTCTCCGAGAGCTTCTCTTCGCCTCTTCTGGCAGATCTTCCCGGCAAGTGGGACGGCACCGGATACCTCGAGGTGCATACCGTGGCACTTCCGACCTCCCGTGCCCTTGCCGCAAGGGATGCAGCAGCTGCGCTTCCTGCCGGCACCGCACGTGACCGCCTCTCCCAGGAGGCTTCGCGCTGGCTCGTCCAGGGTATCCAGGATGTCGAGCTTTCGGGATATCTCGCCGACCACTGGGTCGGCAGCTTCGTCTGTGCCGCCCTTGCCGACTGAGGCTGGCATAGGTTCGCTCCCAAGCCTCAATCCATAGCCTCATGCTATGGATATCGCTCGCTAATAGATAGTTTTCTATGAATCACCTATCTGGCACCATTTCTGTCCGTACACCAGAGAACCGTTCAGGGCACGGCAGCAGACGGGTGCCCGCCATCCAGGAGGAGATGCGCATGACCATCAAGCAGCCGCCCTATACCTACGATATCGTAGGAAGCTTCCTGCGCCCCCAGCGTCTCAAACGTGCCCGTGCAGCCTTTGCCGCCGGCAAGATCTCCCGAGATGAGCTCACCGCTGTCGAAGATGAGTGCATCACGGAGCTTGTGGAAAGCGAGAAGAAGGTCGGCCTCAAGGCCGTGACCGACGGCGAGTTCCGCCGCGCCATGTGGCACCTCGACTTCCTCGAGGAGCTCGAGGGCGTCGAGCATGTGGATACTGCCAACTGGTCCGTCGAGTTCAAGGGCCCGAAGCCCAAGGGCGCCCAGCTCCGCTTCACGGGCAAGATCGGCTTCGGCGACCACCCGTTCTTGAAGCACTACGCAAAGCTCAGGGAGATTGCAGGCAACTACCCGACGAAGATGACGATACCGTCGCCGTCGATGCTCCACCTCATCCCCTGTGTCCGTGGCAAGGCTACGTATGAGCCGATCGACCGCTATAAGGACGAGCAGGCCCTCTTCGACGATATCGTCACCACCTACCAGGACGCCGTGAAGGCCTTCTACGACCTCGGCTGCCGCTATCTCCAGTTCGATGACACAGCCTGGGGCGAGTTCTGCGATGCAAAGAAGCGTGCTGCCTACGAGGCGGAAGGCATCGATCTGGCCGAGGTGGCAAAGCACTACGTCACGATGATCAACCGCATCCTCGAGGCAAAGCCCGAGGACATGACCATCACGACGCACATCTGCCGCGGCAACTTCAGGAGTACCTGGTTCAGCTCCGGCGGCTATGAGCCAGTCGCAAAGACCCTCTTCGAGGCGAACTATGATGGCTTCTTCCTCGAGTACGACTCCGACCGTGCCGGCAGCTTCGAGCCGCTCCGCTATGCGAAGGACAAGATCGTCGTCCTCGGCCTCGTCACGTCGAAGTTCCCGGAGCTTGAGGATGAGGATGCCGTGATCGAGAGGATCCACGAGGCAGAGAAGTACGTGCCCTTGGAGCAGCTCCGCCTCTCTCCGCAGTGCGGATTCTCCTCCACCGAGGAAGGAAACGTCCTCACCGAGGACGACCAGTGGGCAAAGTGCGCCCTCATCAAGCGCATCGCAGAGCGTGTCTGGAGCGCGTAGACTACAAGAGACAGACCCATAGCCACAAGCGGAGCGGAGCTCGTCGCAAGACGGGCTCCGCTCTTCTCATGCTGCACTTATGTCTCTCGTTGCCAAAGGCTCTGAAAGGCTCTCTGATGTGCCTATTCGACCTCGTCCGGATCCAGGGGCACATCCCCCTCAGCAAGCGGCAGGCTCTCCTTCTGGGCCTTCTCATTGGCCGCCCTCGCCTCTTCGAACTTCTCCTTCATGGTCGGGTTCTTGTAGGTGAGCTTCCTGATCGTGAGCCCTTCTGCCTTGTCATTCGCAAGCCGGAGCTGGCGCTCGGAGGAGAGGAGGTTCTCCTTCACCTTGTTCAGGTGGTCGATCGTCGAGTCGATCTCCTTGATAGCGTTCTGGAACTTGTTCGAGGCAGCAGCATAGTTCTTCCCGAACTTCTGCTTGAAGTCGCCGAGCGCCTCCTCGAAGTTCGTGATATCGATGTTCTGCTGCCTGGTCTCGGCAAGCTCGCGGCGGGCATCCACCGCGTTGAGCCCCGCATTCCGAAGCAGCGTGATCATCGGGATGAAGAACTGGGGTCTGATTGCGTACATCTTCGGATACTCGTAGCTCACATCGACGATGCCCTGGTTGTAGAACTCGTTGTCCGGCTCGAGCATCGTGACGAGCACGGCATATTCACAGTGCTTGTTCTTTCGGTCCTGGTCGAGCTTCTTGAAGAAGTCCGCATTCTTGTGGCGGTTGGCCTTGGCAGAAGCCTCATCCTCGTTCTTCATCTCGAACATGATCGAGACGATCTCTGTGCCCGAGGGGTCGTTCTCGCGGAAGACATAGTCGCCCTTGGAGCCTCCCACGACGTCGTTGTCCTTGTGGAACTCGGCGTTCCGGAAGCCCATCATGCGCCACTTGTTGAACTCCATCTCGCAGTGCTGCTCGAGCGTCTCGCCGATGAGCTTCGTCGAGAGGCGGGCACGCTGGTTCCTGAGCCTCTCTATCTCATCCTGCTTGTCCTGGATGAGGACATCCTTGTCGCGGAGCTTCTCCACCATCTCCTGCCTGAGCGTCGCCTCGGCCTGCTCGCGCTCTGCCTTGGCCTGCTTGACCTCCCCTTCGAGCCCGGCAATCTTCTGCTCGAGAGGCGAGGTCGCCTCGGTCAAAGCCAGCGCCTTCTGGCTTGCGAAGGCCTCTTCGCGCTCCTTTGCTGCAGCTTCGAGCGCTGCAATCTTCTGGTCGCGGTCAGAGAGCGCAAGCGCCTTCTGGTCCTGATAGGCCTGCTCCTTTGCCTTGGCTTCGGCCTCGTATGCCTGCTCTTTGGCCTTTGCCTCCGCCTCGAGCGTCGCTATCTTCTGGTCGCGTCCGGAGAGCGCCTCGGCAAGCGCTGCCTTCTGCTCTGCCTCCTGGCGGCTCTGGGCATCCTTGGCAGCAGCAAGGGCGCTCTCGAGCTCTGAGATCTTTGCCTTGAGCTCGCCGAGGCCTGCCTCATGCGCAAGGTCGCTCTCACGCTTCTGGGCGGCAAGCGAGCGCTCGGCTTCTGCATCCTTGGCAGCGAGGCTCTGGTCTGCGGCCTTCTTCTGCGCCTCGAGCTCATTCTTGAGAAGCGCAATCTGGCTGTCACGCGCAGAGGTCTCCTTCAGAAGCTTTGCCTTGAGCTCGTCTTCTGCATGCTGGACCGCCTGCTCGCGCTCGCGCCTGAGCATCTGCTCCTGCTTCTGTATCTCTGCTGCGAACTCCCGGTCGCGTACCTGCTTCACGATATCGGCGTAGCTTGCCTCATCGACCGTGAACACCTTGCCGCAGTGCGGGCACCTGATTTCCTGCATGGAAGGCCTCCTATCGCCCTTGTCCTCTCCCTTAGAGCGTAGCAAATGCATCTGACAGAAATGGGCCGCATAGAAGATGCCCCACCCTCCGGAGAGGATGGGGCATCCCATGCGCCTATGCAGGAGCGCTACCTGCTGCTGCCAAGGCCATTCGAGCTCGAGCCATTGCCACCAAGCCCCTTGCCGAGGCCGTAGCCGAAGATGCTGGAGCCGGAATTGGAGTTCTGGTCCTGCTGCTGTTCTGCCTGGAGGCTCTCATCCGAGCCGAGCGTGACCTGGACCGTCTGCTCCTTGCCATCACGGACGAACGTGACGCTCACGGTATCGCCGACATTCTTCGAGCGGATTGCGAGGATCATGCCGTCAGCAGAGGTGATGGACTCGCCGTCGACCGCAGTGATGATGTCGCCCGACTTGATGCCTGCGGTATCAGCAGGGCTGCCCGACGTGACTTCGACGACGTAGGCGCCGCTCGAGGCACCGAGGCTGTAGCGCTGGGCAAGAGACGAGGTGACCGTCTGCATCGTGAGGCCGATATAGGGGTGCACGACCTGCTTGCCAGAGATGATCGTATTCGCGACCTCGATAGCGTAGTTCGAAGGAATGGCAAAGCCGATGCCGGCTGATGAGCCGGACTCGGACTCGATCAGGGTATTGATGCCGACAAGCTTGCCCTCGGAGTCGACAAGAGCGCCGCCGGAGTTGCCCGGGTTGATGGCAGCATCGGTCTGGATGAGGTTCGTATAGATCGTGTTGCCGCTCGTGGACTGCATCATCGTGGAGCGGTAGAGGGCAGAGACGATGCCCGTGGAGACGGACTGCTCAAGGCCGTACGGCGAGCCTATTGCCATGACCCACTGGCCCATGACAAGGGAGGAGGAATCGCCGACCTCGATCGGGGTGACGGTTGCGCCTTCGAGGTCTGCCTTGATGACAGCGAGGTCAGAGGACTCATCGGAACCGACGACCGTGGCCGTATAGCTCTGGCCCTCGATCGTGACGGAGATCTCCTCGGCACCGTCGATCACGTGGTAGTTCGTGAGGATGTTGCCATCCGTGTCGAGGATGACGCCAGAGCCGAGGCTCGAAGAGGAGGATGTCGTCACATAGACAGAGGCGACAGACGGCACCGTCTTGGCAGCGACTGCCTCGGCAACCGTGGCATCCTCGGTATCGGCGTTGATCGTGATGTTCTGGGCCGGGCTCGTGCCTGAGGTCGAAGTCTTCGGGCCTGTCTTCACAAGGCCGAATCCGAAGAGGATTGCAACGATTGCGACAGCGCCGATGACGCCGCCGAGGACAGAAGCCAGGACGACACGTCCGCTGCCCTTCTTGGGCGGCTTCTCGTCGCCTGTGCCGCCCTCGCCCGTCCCGACGGGAGAGGGAGCCATATGCTTCGTTTCCTGCACCTGGGTCTCGTCGTAGCCTGGCACGGGAGGCCTTCCGTCATTTTCTTCGCTCATAAGGCTTCCTTTCTGGATGCCGCCTCTCACCCAGAGCAGACGGATCCGAAGGTTTTACGTCAAGGCACTTTGTACCCAAACAGCCTTCTTCCGGGCACACTTGAAAGCCTCGTCCGCATCCAACATCTGAGCGGCACCATACTTCAAGAATGCTGAAAGCTGGGAATCGCTACGAAAAAGCCGGCCACGAGGCCGGCTCTGTACCTGAGAATATGTATCTATCCTCTAAATCTTGAAGAGGTATCCGACGCCACGGACGGTCACGATGTGGTTTGCGACCTGCGGGCCCACCTTCGAGCGGACACGACGGATGTGGACATCGACCGTACGGGTGCCGCCGCAGTATTCGAAGCCCCAGACGCGGTGGAGCAGCGTCTCCCTCGAGTAGGCACGCGACGGATGAGTCGCGAGGAAGGACAGGAGCGAGTACTCCATGAGCGTCAGGTCGACCGGCTTGTCGTCGATGTGGACCTGGTACGTCGCAAGGTTGATCGTCATGTTGTCGATCGTCACGATATCGGCAGGAGCGCCCTCCTCGCCCGGCCACAGAAGCTGCGAGCAGCGGACCTCGAACTCTGCCTCTCCTGCCGTGGAGAGGATGAAGTCCGCCTTGCCCTGGACAGGCATGTGGAGCTGTGCAAGCTTGTCCTCGTCGGTGATGAAGAGGATGGGGATGAAGCCATTGTCCACGACGTAGGCATCGACAGCATTCAGGATGTCCTGGGAGGCGCCGACAACGTCGAGGATGACAAGATCGAACTCATGGCCCGAGGTAATTGCCTGGTTGAACGTATCGGGCGTCGCCAGAAGCGTCGAGACATCCAGCGCGTGGGAAAGTTCGCGCATGCGGTCGTGATGGCGAGTGGTACGCGCGATGAGGAGTATGTTCTTGTGATGCATCGAGACTCACCAATCATCGATATTAAGAACAATCTGACAGTAGTCAGAGAATAGCACACTCATCGGCCAATGGTTTCCCACGAGCTCCCAATGCCCTGAATATAGGCGCAATTATGGTGAATGGGTGCAGCTACCTGCAAAGGAGCTGCACCATATTCAGCTTTTATGCAGCTTCGCTCATACGATCAGAGCGTGCTTCCAAACCACTTCGTCTCGATCTCGTCACGCTTGCCGGAATCGATGACGGCTTGGAGCGCTTCATTCACCGCATCGAGCAGCGCCTGGTTGTCCTTCGACACTGCCATGCCGTACTGGTCGCCCGTCGGAATCTCGATTGCGACGGAGAGGTCTGTGAAGGACGCCGTGCAGAGGTACTTCACGACCGGCAGGTCTGCGCAGGCCGCATCATATTGACCGGCCTGGACGCCTGTGAGCGCCTGGACTGGGTCATCGAGCGCCACGACGGTCGCATTCACGAGGTTCTCCTGCGCCCATGCCTCGCCCGTCGTGCCTGCCTGAGCAGCAACCTTCTTACCGGCAGCATTCAAGGCTTCCTGCGTGGTCTCCGTGCTGTCTGCCTTCGTGACGACGCCGAGGTTCGAGTCGATGTAGGGGTCAGAGAAGGCGATCTCCTTTTCGCGCTCAGCCGTGATCGTGATGTTTGAGACGCCGAGGTCTGCCTTGCCTCCCTGCTTGATGAGCGGAATGATCGTGTCGAACTTCGTGGCATCCAGCCACGTGCTCTCGAGCCCCATCTCTTCGGCAATGGCAGCCATAAGGTCGACCTCGAAGCCCTTGGGCTCCTTCGAGCCCTTGTCGTAGTAGCTGAAGGGCGGGTTTGCCATATCGGAGACCGACGTGAGCTTGCCATCCGTCACAAGGTTGAGCGAGCTGTTCGCGCTCGAAGACGTATCGGCAGCTGCGCTCGCGCTCGAAGATGTGCCGTTGGAAGACGAACAGGCTGCAAGCCCCATCAGGGCAAGGCCGGCTCCCGTACAGAATCCACGCCGCGAAATGTTCATGTTCATAGCCATCTCTCCTTGGGACCTCTGGTCCCCTCCAAGATCTATTTGATGTTTCCAATGAAGGCTGCCGTACGCTCGTTCTTCGGGTGGTCGAAGACCTCTTCAGGCTTGCCCTGCTCGACGACGACGCCGCCTTCCATGAAGACGACACGATCGGCGACTTCGCGGGCAAAGCCCATCTCGTGCGTCACGACGATCATGGTCATGCCCGAGTTCTCGGCGAGGTCGCGCATGACATCAAGGACGCCACGGACGAGCTCGGGGTCGAGGGCCGAAGTCGGCTCGTCGAAGAGCAGCACATCCGGGTGCATGGCAACAGCTCGGGCAATTGCGACACGCTGCTGCTGGCCGCCGGAGAGCTGGGCTGGCTTGAAGTCTGCACGGTCGGCAAGGCCGACCGCCTCAAGCTGCTTCAGGGCCTCCTTCTCGGCCTCTGCCTTCGACTTCTTGAGCACCTTCGTCTGGCCGATCATGACATTCTGCTTCGCCGTGAGGTGCGGGAAGAGGTTGAACTGCTGGAACACCATGCCGAGGTTCTGGCGGAGCTTGCAGACATCGGTGCCCTTGGCCGTGATCTCCTTGTCCTCGATGAGGATGTGTCCTGCCGTCGGAGTCTCGAGCAGGTTGATGCAGCGGAGCATCGTGGACTTGCCGGAACCGGAAGGTCCGAGCACGACGACGACCTCGCCGGGCCAGACATCGAGATTGACATCGCGCAGGACCTGCGTCTCGCCGTCGAACGTCTTGTTCAGATGCTCGATGCGCACGATCGGGTGCTCGCCCTTCTTGAAGGCATGATGCGAAAGAGGCAGGTCATGCTCGAAGGCAAGCTCTGCTGCCTCGTCTGCCGGGAGAGCCGCCGGCACCTGGGGTGCCTGGATGTGGTGGTGCTTAGGCATTGTCGAGACCTTCTTTCAGGGAGTGGGAGCGGAAGGGGGCAGAAAGTGCATCGAGGATGGAGGAAGAGTCCTCGTCCTTTGCCTCCATGTGGCTCGCCCCTGCGTCCACCACAGCTTCGTCCCCGGATGCATCAGAGGCAGCGCGGACAGCTCCGCCCTTCGGACGGGGGCCTCCGCCCGCTTCCGAGCGGGCAAGGCGCTTCTCGACGATGGAGACGACCTTGATGAGCGGCAGCGTGACGATCAGGTAGTAGATCGCTGCCGTCATGTACGGTGTGATGTTGCCGGTGACGGTCGTCAGGTTCTTCGAGTACATCATGAGCTCCATGACGCCGACGGAGGACAGAAGCGAGGTGTCCTTGTAGGCCGTGATGAAGTCGGAGGTGACGGTCGGAAGGACACGGCGGATCGTCTGCGGAAGGATGATGGAAAGCATCGTCTGGCTGTAGTTCATGCCGAGAGACGACGCTGCCTCATACTGTCCCTTCGGGATGGACTGGATGCCAGCACGGAAGATCTCGGCCAGGTAGGCAGAGGAGTTCACGGCCATTGCAATGCCGCCCAGAAGATAGTTGTTCACGTTGATGTTGAGCATCGGCAGGCCGAAGAAGAGGATGTAAATCTGCAGGAACAGCGGCGTGCCGCGCAGGATGTTGATGTAGATGACAGCGATGGCACGCACGACCGTGTGCTTCGAGATCTTCATGAACGCGAAGAGCAGGCCGAGCACGATCGCGAACGGGTAGCAGAGGATGACGATCGTGAGGCAGACGAGCCAGCCGGAGAAGAGCGACGAGAAGGATTCGAGCATGATCTGCGGCTTCAGGAACATGTTGAGGAACGGCACAGAGTTCCATGCCTGGACCCACGCCTGGTTGTCGAGCCAGTTCACGGCTGCCTGGAGCGGCGTATTCGCGATCGTCGTGATGGCAGGCGATGCGGCAAGCTGCTGCTCGCCTGTATCATTGGTATAGGTGCCCGTGACCTGGACGTCTCCGCCCTCGGTCGGGAACTTCATATCCTCGATCTCGAGACGCAGAAGCGAGCCGGAAGCGACAGGCTCTGCGAAGTCGATCTTGATCGTGTTGCCGGAAGGCGTGGCCGTGGCATCGGTCGAGATGCGCTTGAGTCCCTCGAGCACCGTGACCTTCGTGGACGAGCCATTGAATGTGCCATCATCCGGCAGCTGGAGCGTGATCGAGGAGACCTCCTCTCCGTCGTCGACGGTAGCCTCCCAGGTAAGGCGCGTCGCGATGCCGCCGATGACAGAAGATCCGCCATCCTCGTTCGGACGTGCAGTCGCATTCGAGACAGTCAGCGCCTCGGCGGTCATGGGCAGGCAGGCGAAGGCAAGCGCCACTGCTGCCATGATGGCAGCAAGAAGCGCCACAAGCCGCCTTCCGCCTGTCTTCTCTCTCAGTGTCAGATCCATGAAATGAAGCTCCTCTAATGCTCGATGGGGCCTTCGCTCCCGCAAAGACCCCATCGGATTCCTACGTCTATCGAACCTAGATCGTGGTTCCGAACCAGGTAATCTCGAGGTTGTCGAGCGTGCCATCATCCTTGATGGCGGCAAGCGCCTCATTCAGCGCCTTCGTGAGGTTCGGGTTGTCCTTCGAGACGGCAATGCCGTACTGCTCGCCCGTTGCGATCTGCTGAGAGATCTGCAGATCGGTATAGGAGTTGGTAATCATGTTCTCGGAGACCGGCAGGTCGCAGACAGCTGCGTCATAGAGTCCGGTCGAGACGCCCGTGAAGCACTGGACGAAGTCATCGAGCGGCACATAGGTTGCCTTCGTGAGGTTCTCCTGTGCCCAGTCGCCACCGGTCGTGCCGGACTGTGCGCAGATCTGCTTGCCTGCGACATCGAGCTCGTCCTTCGTCGTGGCCGTAGCGGTCTTCGAGACGACGATAGCCTGGTTGGAGTCGAGGTAGGGATCGGTGAAGTCAATCTCCTTCTTGCGCTCGTCCGTAATCGTCATGCCCGTGATAGCGACGTCGGCCTTGCCGCCCTGCTTGATGAGCGGAACGATCGTATCGAACTGCTGGGAGGGCAGCCAGGTGGACTCGAGGCCCATCTTGTCGGCAAGAGCAGCTGCGAGATCGACATCGAAGCCCTTGATCTCGCCCGTGTTCTCATCCATGGACTCGAACGGCGGGAATGCTGCATTGCAGACGCACGTCAGCTTGCCGTCCGTGACGAGCTTGTAGGAACCATCGTCAGAAGAGGAGCTCGAAGAAGAAGACGAGGAGCTCGAAGAGTTCCCGCATCCGGCAAGCATGCCAGCTGCCGCCATTCCACCTCCGATGGCTGTGGAGACCTTGAAGAATTCCCTGCGCGACAGACTGCTCATGATGTATACGACCTTCCTTTTATAGCGAGTATGACCGTGGGAGAAAGCCTATCCCGGACCGTATGTCCATAGCCAAGAGTTTCGGTGTTTCCGCCGCGGATGGAGCAGAATGTATCATCCTTTAACTCAATCTTCATTAAGCGACCTGCGGATATGCCGAATGTAACAGGCATTTTTCTTCATATTTTCACGATTGTATACATGTTTCATCGCGCATTCAGACTCTTTGCCTTCATGCCTTCGCACGTCAGACAGAGAGTTTTACTCTGTCACATTCGTGAAATGTTGGATGCTGAAACCGAATCGAATCCTTTCAGCCAGGAGCTCAGCATTCCTGGCTTCCTATCAAGAATTGAGCTAGTTCCCTTAACCGAAAAGAGGGCAGGCGCCGAAGCGTCTGCCCTCTCCAAGGTTCATATATTCCAAATCCTAGAAGCCTGCGTAGTAGTGCTCGCGCTCCCAGTCCGTGACGGTCGTGTTGTAATCGTCCCACTCGCGACGCTTCTCCTGGACGAGGTAGTCGCAGATATGGTCGCCCAGAACCTCGCGGCAGAAGTCGGACTTCTCGAAGTTGTCACATGCCTCGCGCAGATCTCGCGGCAGGCGCTTCACGCCCTTCTTTGCAAGCTCGGCCTCAGTCGCCGTGATGTCTTCCTGCGTCGCCTCATCCTGGAGCTTGAGCTCCTCCTCGATGCCACGCACGCCGGCTGCGAACGTGATAGCAAGCGCGAGGTAGGGGTTCGCCGTAGGGTCGGGCCCGCGGAGCTCGATCCTCGTGGACTGGTGCTTGCCCGGCTTGTGCATGGGCACGCGGACAAGAGCAGAGCGGTTGCGGTGTCCCCACGTCGTGTAGCAGGGCACCTCCCCCATCGGGCGCATGCGCTTGTAGGAATTGACGGTCGGGTTCGTGATGAGGGTGTACTCCGGTGCATAGCGGAGCACGCCTGCGATGAAGTGGTTGGCAAGCTCGGAGAGATGGTCGGGGTACTTCGAGCTCGGGCCCCAGAACAGGTTGTTGCCATCGTGGTCCATGAGAGACTCATAGAGGAACATGGCAGAGCCCTCGGTCTCCGAGAACGGCTTCGGCATGAACGACGCGAACATGTCGTTCGCGAAGGCCTCCTGCTTGATCACCAGGCGGGCGGTCATGATGTTGTCGGCGCAGCTCCTGGCCTCGGACCAGCGGAGCTCGATGCCGTTCTGGGACGGTGCCTGGGCGTGGAAGGAGTACTCCACAGGGATGGACATGCGCTCGAGCATGAGCGTCGTGTCGCGGCGCAGATCGCGGGCGGAGTCCCACGGCGTGAGGTCGAAGTATCCTGCCTTGTCCTGCGGAATCGGCTTCACGGAATCGCCGAAGTAGAAGTACTCGATGCGCGGAGCTGCGCAGGGCACATAGCCCTTCTTGTCGAGGTCCTCGAAGACACGCGTCAGCACGGCACGCGGATCTCCCTCGAACGGCCGGCGGCCCGGCGTCTTGATGTCGCAGAACATGCGGGCGGCACCATTCTGGCTCGGACGCCACGGCAGCACCTGGAAGGTATCGGGTGCCGGGAAGGCGAGCATGTCGGACTCCTCGAGCTGGGCGAAGCCATCGACGGCCGATCCATCGAAGCCGACGCCCTCATCGAATGCCTCTTCGAGGTCTTCGGGAGAGATCGCGAAGGACTTCAGGTTTCCGAGCACATCGGAGAACCAAAGACGGATGAAGCGGATATCGCGCTCCTCTACGGTACGCAGGACGAAGTCGACATTCCTATCGTTTGACATTATGAACCCCCCGGTCAAGCAGCCATGCTCCTATACGCATGCTTCCGCCACCGAATCTCGTATCCGTTCTGAAACTCTGGCATACACGTGTTTCATCCATGTTTCATGGCAAGAAGCTACGCGGAACCGAAACAAAGGCCAGCTCAAAGCTGCCATTCAGGCTCATACGTCTACCGCTCGCCGAGCGTACAGAATCCACACGGACGGCCATCATACATCAGTTTTTGAAGCGACAGCGAATCTGCGCATCAGCGCCCGTTCTGGACCTTCGGGAGCTTTCCCTCATCGACCGCCTTCTCAGCACGTGCAAGCATATCTTCTGCCGCAGGGCAGGGGCTTCCGGTCGCGGCAGCAGTGCAGGAACCCCTGCTTCCGCACTCGGCGCAGCCGTTCTTTGAGCCTTTGATGAGCGAACGCACAGCAAGGGCAAATGCAAAGACGACCGCAAGTATGATAAGGACGTCTAGAATATTCATAGCAACCCTCCTGATGGAGCCGGAATGGCATCTGTTAGCTACGGGTTACTATACCCTTCTAGGCAGTTCCCGGACGGGGTATGGCCCGGGTCCGGCAAAAGTTCGCATTGGCGCAACGAGGAAAGGAACGCTATGGCAGACGATCAGAACATGCATCTTGTCATCATTCGTCACGGTGAGTCTGAGTGGAACAAGCTCAACCTCTTCACCGGCTGGACGGACGTCGACCTCACCGACACCGGCCGCGCTGAGGCTGCAGCTGGCGGCAAGGCCCTCAAGGAGCAGGGCTATGACTTCGACGTGTGCTACACCTCGCTTCTGAAGCGCGCCATCCACACGCTGAACATCGTCCTCGACGAGATGGACCGCGCATGGCTGCCTGTCCACAAGACCTGGCGTCTCAACGAGCGTCACTACGGCGCTCTCCAGGGCCTCAACAAGGCAAAGGCTGCCGAGGAGCACGGCGAGGAGCAGGTCCTCATCTGGCGTCGTTCCTTCGACGTCCAGCCGCCTGCACTGACGCCGGGCGACGAGCGCGACCCGCACGTCCAGCCGATGTTCCGTGACGTCCCGCAGGAGGACCTCCCCTACACCGAGTGCCTGAAGGACACCATCGCCCGCGCATGGCCGTACTTCGAGCAGGAGATCAAGCCGCAGCTCGAGAGCGGCAAGCGTGTCCTCATCGCTGCTCACGGCAACTCCCTGCGCGCTCTTGTCATGCAGCTCGAGCACCTCACGCCGGAAGAGATTCTCAAGGTCAACATCCCGACGGGCGTTCCTTGCTCCTACACCTTCGATAAGGACTGGAACATCCTCGACAAGCACTACATCGGCGATCCTGCCACGATCGAGGCAAAGATCAACGCTGTTGCCAACCAGGGCAAGGCCAAGAAGTAGTTCATCTCTCAAAGAGATGCCAGGAGCCGGAAGCTTGCACGCTCCCGGCTCCTTTTCTATCTCTCTATCGTGGCGAATGCTGCATCAGACCGTTTTGTCCTGAGAAGCAGCAGGCAGCGTGATTGTGAACGTTGTCCCATGGCCCGCTTCGCTTTCGAGACCAATCGTGGCGCCCGTCACATCTGCTGCCCTCTTCGCCAGTGCCATGCCGAGGCCATTGCCCTTTGTCGCATGCGATGAGTCGCCCTGATAGAACTTCTCGAAGACGCACCGCTTCGTCTCCTCGTCCATGCCGCAGCCCGTGCCTGCGACCGTGACCATGGCCCTGCCTTCGGCTCCTCATGCATCCCGATCGATATCTTCCCATCAGGACACGAGGAGCCGGAAGGCCTGTGCCTTCCGGATCCATTCCTGTCGGATTCCAGGCTGGAGGTCATCTCGGGTGCAGGTCCATATCCTGCCCCGGGCGATACAAGGGCGCAGCCGCCCGGAGCAGCAACTACTCTCTGTTTCTGCTGTCCTTCCTGTCGTTCTTCTTCCCATGCCTCTCGAAGAGCCGCTTCACGGCAAAGATGGCAAGGGCTGCAAGGGCAAACATCCCGAAGATCCAGAACATGACAAAGACTTCCGCAGGACCGGGCATGGCAGCCTCCTATCGCGCGTCTTCTTCTACACTGCTGGTGCAGGGCATGCAGATGGATGCCGATATATATAGCATCTTCAGGCGCTTTTTCAGAACACAAGGCAGCCGCCGGCGATAGGGAGTCGCCGGCGGCTTGATGTCTGCCCTTCATGGCATCGGGGAGAGGGTCCGCTGCCACAAGGGCCGTATCAACGGATCGGATGCTACTGGGCAAGCTTCTGGCCGAGAGCCTTGAGCTCCTCGAGCGCATCGTCTTCAGGCTCGCCGTTCACAGCAACGGCGGAGACGACGTTGACGCCGGCATCTTCAGCCTGGGACTTCCAGGTATCCAGATACTCGCCGCCGCCCCAGCCATAGGAGCCGAAGAGCGCGACAGGCTTCGAGCCAAGCTCAGGCACGCACTCATTCCAGACGGGCTCGAACTCATCGGGCTCGATCTCCTCGGAACCCGTTGCCGGGCAGCCGAAGGCAAAGGCATCGTAGTTCTTTGCATCTGCAGCGGAGAACGAAGAAACTTCGATGGCCTCGGTTCCCGCCCCTTCTGCCACCGCTTCTGCCATGGCCTGGGTATTGCCGCTCTGGGACCAGTAGACGACTGCGACCTTGCTCATGGAATCCTCCTCGGGAAGCGGAGCGCTGCTCCGCGTCGATTTGTTTGCTATGACTAACTTAGCAGAGATGCCAATGTGTTAGCTCCGGTTTACTTGTCTCCATAGACTGTCCACATATGGAAAGAGGGCTGGATGGAAGCCCATCCAGCCCTCCTGGCTCAAACGTATGAGGCTCTTCCCTACTCGGGCAGATGCGAGGTGATGAGGGAAAGCGTCCCCTCGAACTCCATCGTGCCCGCGTCGGCAAGAGCGAGGAAGTGGGAGCCCTTCTTCAAGGGGTAGCGCGTGCCACATACCGTGACCGCGCCTTCGCCTGCATAGACGCTCACGCACATGAACGGCCACTTCTGCTCGATTGACTTCTTCCCGTCGATGCGTACGCGATCGACAACGAACTTCGGGCAGTCCATGAGCTCGGTGACGCCGTCCACCTCAGGAGCGCGCACCTTTCCGTCCTTCGGTGGCACCTGGGCGTAGTCCACGACATCGCAGGACTGGTCGATATGGAGCTGGCGCTTCGTGCCATCCGGCTGCACACGGTCGTAGTCATAGACCCTATAGGTGACATCGGACGACTGCTGCGTCTCGATCACGAGCGTGCCGGCGCAGAGGGCATGGATCGTGCCCGGCAGCACCTCGAAGAAGTCTCCGGTGTGGATGGGGACCTTGTTGAGAAGCCTGTCCCACTCCCCTGCCTCGACCATCGAGCGGAACTCCTCGGCATTCTTGGCATGCTGGCCGATGATGATCTGGGCACCCTCGTCTGCATGCACGACATACCAGCACTCGCGCTTGCCGAGCGAGCCGTTCTCATGCGCTCCGGCATAAGCATCATCCGGGTGCACCTGGACAGAGAGGCTGTCGGAGGCATCGAGGATCTTGATGAGGAGAGGGAAGCGTCCCTGGTCGCCTTCGCAGTTCGCGAAGAGCTCGCGGTGCTGATCCCAGAGCTCGGAGAGGTGCATGCCGTCAAAGGGGCCGCCGGTGATCGTGCAGTCCCCTGCCGGATGGGCGCTGATGGCCCAGCATTCGCCGATCTTCCCATCCGGAATCTTGTAGCCGAACTCGGTCTCGAGCTTCCTTCCGCCCCAGATCTTCGGCACGAAGATCGGCTTCATGAAGACGACGCCCACAGGCGCCGCGGTATATCCTGCCATGCGACTCTCCCTTGTTCCGCAATTGGATGCCACTGCATCCTGCCTGCATAAGCGTAAGGGGCTTGCCGCTGCTATGCAAGCATATTGCACATGTCTTCTTTATTTCTGTACATGTCTTTTATGCCCATATAGGAGAGGCTATCCGGATTGTCTCCAGACAGCCTCGCGGAATGTCCTATGTCTCCAGAGGGCAGGACAGGAGCTTCCCTTCAGCCTGCAACGCCTCTTTCTGCCAAGGTCCTGCTCCTCCAGGCATGGGGCGTCTCCCCCATCGTGTCAGAGAAGGCCTTCGTGAACTTCGAGGGATTCGCATAGCCCACCGAGGAGGCGACCTCTGCAATCGTGAGATCGGTCGTCTTCAGGGTCTCTGCCGCCTGCTTGATGCGGTAGGCACGGTACCACTGATAGATCGGCTGGCCGAAGGTCTCGCGGAACGCTTCCTTGAGCACGGTCGACGAGGTACCGCACATCGTTGCCAAGGTCGTGATCGTAATCGGCGTCGCGAGGTTGCCCATCATGATCTGCTGAGCCCTTGAAGCCAGCTCGACGTGGGAGAGCCTCGTCGTCCTTCTGTGGCCCATGTCCTGGGGCTGTGCAGCCTTCGGATCTGCCTTCGTGAGCAGCTGGAGCGCCTCGACCGCCTTGAGCCGGTACATGCTCTTCGATGCCTCGGCATGGCCGAAGCACAGAAGCTCGAACGTGCCGACGAGCTCGGGGCGAGCCGGCACCACATGGAGCTTCTCCTTCTCATGCGCAAGCGAGCGCACCGCTGAGGGGTCCACCCCGAAGGTCATGAGCACACGCCGTGCCTCGGCACGCATCGCACGTGAAAGGACGATTGCGCAGCCTTTCACATAGCCGACAGGGCACCTGAGCACAAGACGGCGCTCATCGGATGCAGCGATGCCGACCTCGCCGATCTGGACGACGGAAGAGAGCTCGTCTTCACGGTCGAACTCAGCTGAGCCCTGCTTGATGTAGACGATATCGATCGTATCATGGAGGTTCAGGCGCGCTGGCACCTCATAGAACTCGCCCAGAACCTTGCTCTTGAGCTCGAACTGCACAAGCGAGATGCCGGGGAAGAGCTCAACGATCGTCGCTTCTCCACGCGTGCCGTCATCTGCTGCGACCTGGTAGTGGACCGTGCTCGCGGCACGATGTGCCTCGTTCGTGAGCGAGAAGCTCGTGACAGGCTGAGCGCTGTTCCAGGCACGTGGCTGGTTCGTATCGTCCATCACAGGCTCCTTTCCAGCCGGTCGCGGATCGTGACGCAGGCAAGGCTCACCGCAGAGGCGAAAAAGACTGCATCGAGAAGTTCCATAAGGTGTGCTCCCAACATAGCAGAAGCGCTGCCGCTGTGGTGCGGCAGCGCTTTGCCAAACACGTACGGTGACTAGGCGACGTCTGCATCCAGCGTCGTCAGGATCTTGTCTTCTTCCTTGTCCCACTTCGGCATCGGCTTGAAGAGCTGATAGAGGATGAGAGCCAGAAGCACGAACGCGACGACGGTCCAGAAGCCGAAGTTGCCGAGAACGAAGAGCTCCCAGAGCTGGTTGATGATGCAGCCGACAACCCAGGCGAAGCCGCACTCATAGCCGATTGCGAACCAGAACCACTTGGGGTCGTTCATCTGGGAACGGATCGTGCCCATTGCTGCGAAGCACGGAGCGTCGAGCATGTTGAAGGCGACGAAGGCGCACATGGCACCGGCGTGAAGGACGCCAGCAGGATCGGTGAACATGGCAGCGAAGCCATTCCACATCGTGACGGAGTTCTCCGTTGCATCGCCCAGGCCATAGAGCGAGCCGAACGTGCCGACGAGGTTCTCCTTTGCGATGAGGGCGGAGATGGACGCAGCAGTTGCCTGCCAGTAGTCGCAGCCGAGCGGCGCGAAGATGAAGCCAAGAGCGTTGCCCACAGCAGCGAGCAGCGAGTAGTCCATGTAGTCGTCGCCGGCGCCTTCCATGCCCTCGAGGAAACCGAAGGAACCGGAGCCGCCTTCCCAGGAAGCGAAGCCGAAGCGCGAGAGCACCCAGATGCCAACAGCTGCGGCGAAGATGATCGTGCCTGCCTTCTTGATGTAGGCGCTCACACGCTCCCACACATGCAGCCACCAGGAGCGGATGGACGGGAAGTGGTAGTTGGGAAGCTCCATAACGAAGGGAGCAGGCTCGCCTGCGAAGGGCTTCGTCTTCTTGAGCATGATGGCGGAGATGATGATGGCAGCAAGGCCCATGAAGTAGAACATAGGCGCGACCCACCACATCGTGGAGCCGCCGGCAAGGACGCCCATCACAAGAGCGATGATCGGGGTCTTTGCGGAGCACGGAATCATGGTCGTGAGCATGGCCGTCATGCGGCGGTCTTTCTCGTTCTCGATCGTCTTCGTGGAGAGGACGCCCGGAACGCCGCAGCCAGAGGAGACGATCATCGGGATGAAGGACTTGCCAGAGAGGCCGAAGCGGCGGAAGACGCGGTCCATGACAAAGGCAACACGGGACATGTAGCCGCAGTCCTCAAGGAAGCAGAGAAGCACGAAGAGCACGAACATCTGCGGGATGAAGCCAAGGACGGAGCCCACGCCGCCGATGACGCCCTCGACCACAAGGGAGATCACGACGTCGGATGCGCCGGCTGCCGTGAGGGCATCCGTCACAGCGTCAGGGATGGAAGGAACGAAGCCATCGTAGTCGGCAGGATCGGGCTCGTCTGCCATGCCGTCGACAGCCGTCTCGAAGTCTGCGAGCGTGACCGCATCGATCGCATCGACCGTCTGGCCGGCAGCTGCAACAGGGTTGCCATCAGAGTCGAGCGTCGTGATCACATTGCCGTCGGTATCGGTGTAGTTGCCATCCTCGTCCGTCGTCGGGACGTCCGTGGCAACGACACCTGCTGCACCTGCTGCTTCCTCGAAGTCAGCGATCGTGACTGCATCCTCGTCTGTCGGATCCTCGGCGTCGATGGCCTCCTGGACACCATCGGTGTCGACGCCTGCAGCGTCAGCTGCTGCGATGTAGCCAGAGATCTGGTCGGCGTAGTGGTTGTCGGTCCACGCCTCGTTGTCCTCGTCGTAGGCATCCTGGCCAGCGGCGCTCACGAAGAAGCCGTCGCCGAAGAGCTGGTCATTGACCCAGTCCGTGGCAGCCGTGCCGACCGTGCCGATTGCGATGTAATAGACAAGGCAGATGACAGCGACGAAGATCGGGATGCCGAGCCAGCGGTTCGTGACGATGCGGTCGATCTTCTCGGACGTCGAGAGCTTCTTCGGTGCCTTCTTGACGCAGGACGCCATCACATCGGCGATCCAGTCATAGCGGTCGGACGTGATGATGGACTCGGCGTCGTCGTCGCGCTCCTTCTCGAGTGCAGAGATGACCTTCTCGCAGGCGTCGAGCTCGGCCTTGGAGAGGCCAAGGGGCTTGATGGCCTGGGCATCGCGCTCGAAGACCTTGATCGTGTACCAGCGGAGCTCTTCAGGCTGTGCCTTGCGCTCGATCGTCTTCGAGATCTTGCCCAAGGCCTCTTCGACCTCAGGAGAGAAGCACTTCGTGCCCGCAGTCGCCTTGCCAGCCTTGGCTGCAGCGATGGCCTGCTTCACGAGCTCGTCGAGGTTCTTGCCGTGGAGAGCGGAGACCTCGACCACAGGCACGCCGAGCATCTCGGAAAGCTTCTTCGTGTCGACGACGTCGCCGCGCTCCTTCAGAAGGTCGCACATGTTGAGGCCGACGACGACCGGACGTCCTGTCTCCAGGACCTGGGTCGTGAGGTAGAGGTTGCGCTCGAGGTTCGTGACGTCGATGAGGTCGATCACGGCATCAGGACGATCTCCGAGAAGATAGTCGCGGGAGACGACCTCCTCAGGAGAGTACGGGGAGAGGGAGTAGATGCCCGGCAGGTCGACAAACGTCACGTTCTTGTCTTCTCGCCAGTCTGCCATCTTCTTCTCGACCGTGACGCCCGGCCAGTTGCCGACATAGCCGTTCGATCCGGTCAGCTCGTTGAAGAGCGTGGTCTTGCCGCAGTTCGGGTTTCCTGCAAGACCGATATAGATGCTATCCGCCATTTCCTGCCTTCCTTGTGGAGCGAATATGGTGCCACGCTGTGCCCACCTGTTAGCCAAATGCTACTTTGTTGGAAACAATTGTTAGTTATGGCTTACTTGTTGGGCAAATAAAAAGGGGGTCTCCCCCTAGCGCTCTCCGTCTGCGACGTCCTTGACCTCGACGCAGGCAGCCTCGTCCTTGCGGACGGAAAGCTCGTAGCCACGCACGGTGAGCTCGATCGGGTCGCCGAGAGGTGCCACCTTCTTCACATAGACATCGGTGCCCTTGGTGAGGCCCATGTCCATGATGCGGCGCTTGATTGCGCCCGTGCCCGTGAGCTTCGCGACCGTTGCGCTCTGCCCTACCTTCACGTCTCTCAGAGTTGGCATTATGCTCCTTCCATCAAGCTGCAGAAAAAATCCTGCTGCCCTTAATACACAGAGATGTGTGATGTCATCGTCCTGTTGAGGCCGAACGTCGCACCCTTGACAGAGACGATGCAGTCGCCGTTCACGCGGCTCACGACCTTGACTTCAGCTCCCTCGATGAAGCCCATCTCAGCAAGATGCTGCCTGAGCTCCTTCGAGCCACGGACCTTGGAAACCACGGCCGTCTGTCCCGCTTCCACCATGGACAGCGGCAGGTTTGCCGCGGAGACATGGGATGCCATGTTCTGGCCTGCACCTATCCGTGCCATATCTACCTCCATGCGTGTCCTTTCTTGGTCGCAGCAGGATGAGTCTGGTCCTGCGGTCCCCAAAGTTATACGGAGTTGATTTACGCAAAGAGTATACCGCTGCAAACTCATCTGGAAGGGATAAATTGTGAGATTGGTCGAACTTTTTTGCTCCAATAAGCCACATATCCTGCCAGATGGGCCACTCCATGAGGCCAAATATGACCGTCTGCCTGCCAGAATATGCCGCAGGCAGAAAAATTCTTTCCTTTTTGGCCACCTCTCCAGGGCGCACCCACACGTTGCAGGTGCGCCCTGGAGGACGCACGCATAGACATCCGGAACATTTCTGGCCATATGCCTCAGGTCCAGCGAAGATGCAGGACAGCTTCCCGGCAAGAAGGTGGCACAGCGGAAGGCGCGGCTTCGCTTGCCGACGAATTCTTGCGTTCTCCGATGGATCGAGCTGCCAGGCTGAAATGATTCCAAACTCAGCTTAGACAGCAGCTCCGGCGGAAGCCATCAATGGCTGCCCAGAGATAGAGGACATCTTTTCCAAAGGAGCTCAGACGCCTGCCTTATCAGCCCCCAGCCCTTGCAGAAAAGGAGGACAGCCATGAGGCCACAGATACGCACCTTCGACAGACGCGATGCTCTATCCCTGACAGTCATGCTCATCTCGACAGCTGCCTCAATTGTCTACTGGTTCTTCTTTGCCGGCCAGGCAGCATACACGTACAACGCCTTTCCCGATGCTCTGTATCGCTACCTCATCGAGCCTGTGATGCTGGGGTCGGCTGCATTCTTCCTTGCAAGCCATCTCCATGCACGCATCGCAGCCAAAGCATCAACGCTCCATGCAGCCAAGACCGTCTGCCTGCTCCTGGTTGCCGTCTATATCGTCTGCCTCGGTGCGGTCATAGCGTTCGGGACAGCGATGGCATACGAGCTGCTCGTGGCCTTCATGGGGTATATGCAGGTGCTCCTGCGCTTTGCTCCCGTCTTCATAGGAGCGATCCTGGGCATCAGGATGGCTGAGAGATAGCACATGCTGGCAGCCATGCTCTCGTTCATCCTCGGGCATCGTCTTCTTGCGTGCTGGCAGGCATGGCGCATAAGGAAACGCTCCCCTTCCCGGAGGAAGAGGAGCGCTGATGAAGTATATGTCTGGGAAAACCTCACCCGGTGTTCTGGAGGCCTGCGGCAACTCCGGAGACAGTGCAGAGGATAAGGAAGATGAAGCGCTCCTTCTCCTCGGGTGTGAGCTTCTCGGACTCGTCCTCGCGCCTCAGGCGGTCAAGCGCCTTCATCTGCATGATCGAAAGCGCATTCACGAACGGCAGACGTGCACGGACAACCGGGCCGAGGACGCGGCGGTGCTGGAGCGGCTCATCCTCGTTGAGGATGGCAAAGACCCACTTCTTCGTGAGCGCGAGCTCGTCCATGACCATCTCGGAGAGCTCGGGCCTGTTGCCGAGGCCCATGTACATCCAGGCGATGCGCTCGTCGGTCTTGGCAAGAGACATCTCGATGTTGTCGATGAAGGTCTGGAAGAGCGGCCACTCCGCATAGGCATGGCGGAGAGCATCGAGGTCCCCGAAGGCCTCGCAGGCGCTTCCCAGGCCGTACCAGGCAGCGAGGTTGATGCGTGCCTGGCTCCAGCTGAAGATCCAGGGGATCGTGCGCAGGTCGTCCAAGGACTTTGCACCGAGGCCACGCTTGGCAGGACGTGAGCCGATAGGCAGAAGACCAATCTCGGCAAGCGGCGTGACACAGCTGAACCACTCGGCAAAGCCATCCTGGTTCAGGAGCTTGAGGTAGGTCTCGCGCGATTCCTTCTCGAGCTCTGCGGCCATATCGTGGTACTTCTCGGTGTAGATCGTATTGATCTTGCCGATCTCAGGCGAGGAGTGCATGAGCGTTGCTGCTGCGACAGACTCGACATGGCGGCGGGCAAGCACAGGATTGCCGTAGCGGGCAAAGATGACCTCGCCCTGCTCCGTGAGCTTGAAGCAGCAGTTGACAGAGCCTCTCGGCTGCGCGAGCACAGCGTGGTTTGCCGGGCCGCCGCCACGGCCGACAGCACCGCCACGGCCATGCATGAGGACAAGGTCGATGTTGTTGGCCTGGGCCCAGTCGGCAATCTCCTTCTGTGCCTTGTGGAGCACGAGGGTAGCCGAAGTCGGGCCTGCATCCTTCGAGGAGTCGGAGTAGCCGAGCATGACCTCGAGACGGCGGTTCGTCTGGGCAAGGCGCTTCTTCACGTCGGGGAGCTCGATGATCTGGGAGAGCGTCGTGACGGCGTTCTCGAGGTCCTCGACCTGCTCGAAGAGCGGAATCACATCGAGCGTCGGGACGTCCTTCTCATGGGCGAAGGAGAGGCGTGCCAGCTCATAGACATCTGCCACGTTCTGGGCGCTCTTCGTGAACGAGATGATGTAGCGGCGTGCAGCCTCGACGCCGTTCTTGCGCTGGATGGCACCGATAGCGCGGAACGTGTCCACGACTTCGCGCGTCATCGGCTGCAGCTGGCCTGTGCGGCCATGCTCCTTGAGGTCGGCAAGGGCGCGGGAGTGCACGACCGAGTGCTGGCGGAACTCCATCTGCACCATGTTGAAGCCGAAGGTCTCGGTCTGCCAGATGAGCGTCTGGAGAAGGCCATATGCCTCACGGACAGCGCCTGCCTCGACAAGCGAGTCCTGCACGACGCGCAGGTCTCCCAGGAACTCATCTGCATCTGCATACATGAGGTCTGCCGTGCGGGCAATCGTTGCACGCAGGCGCTCTGCCATGACGAGCATGACAGCACGGTGGAGCTCCGAGACAGAGATCAGCATCACACGGTTGCAGAGCTCTTCGTTCATCTCGAGCTGGTGGCTCCAGAGATTCTGAAGCGCTGCAGAGGGCTTCGTCGAGCCGCCTTCCATCGTGAGCGCACGGCCGACATATTCCGTCGCGTCGGCAAGCTTCGTGAGCATATGCACGCGGAACTTCTCTGCGACCTTGCGGCTCACCTTGGCCGTGACATTCGGGTTGCCATCGCGGTCAGACCCGATCCAGGAGCCCAGACGGAAGAAGGCTGGGCAGACCGGCTTCACGGTACCGGCCTTGCTTCCAAGCTCCCAGTCATCGAAGCGGCGGTAGACCTTCGGGATCATCTCGAAGAGCGTCGAATCGAAGATATCGATGATGGTGTCAGCCTCTTCGACCGGCGTCGGCTTCTTCGCAGCGATGGGAGACGTGCGGAAGAGCGAGTCAATCTCCTGGAGCATGCGGCGCTCGTTCTCCGCAAGCTCCGTGCCGCCCAGAGATGGCCTCTCTGCAAGAAGGTCTGCGATGCGGCGGATCTTTGCGGTCACAGCCTTGCGGCGTGCCTCGGTCGGGTGCGCCGTGAAGACCGGGTGGAACTCGAGACGGTTCAGGAAGGAGTCTGCCTTGTCCTTGCCGACCTCTTCGATCAGGCGGTGGTAGGAAACCGTGATCTCGTTCACGGGGTCTTCGGCAGAGTCCGTCGGCACGACACGCTCGCGGCGACGGAGCGAGCTCACACGGTAGTCTTCCTCAGCGATATTCGCGAGATGGAAATACGTCGCGAAGGCACGCGTCAGATACTGCTCCTCCTCGAGCGTCAGCTTGTCGATGAGGCGCACAGCCTGCGTATAGGCTTCGTCCTTGTCTGTCTCGGAGATGTCTTCGTCATTTGCATGGACCATGTACTCGAGCAGAAGATCGAAGCTGCTGCAGAGCTTGGGATCGTACTCCTTGAGGACGCGCCTCGTCAGACGCAGGAACAGCTCCATGTTGTGGCGGAGCTCCTGGGGAATGCGGACCTCGGACAGGGCGGAAGCGGCAGCAGCACGCTCATTCGAAGCGTTCCTCTGTGCCTGCGCTTCCCAATGGGAATCAAATTGGGGCATGTACTACCTCCCACGTAGAGATTCACGCCGTTCACGGAAAATTCTATCACCAGAACATTCCAGAATTATTTCGTGACGCACCCCACAGACTCCTGACAAGGCCGACACATTGCACGGAAAAAGCCAGCCAGGACAGGTGTCCCAGCCGGCTTTGCATACATCTTCTGTCTTGCTCCTACATGAGGCGCAGGGAGACTTCCTTGAGCTGTGCCATGGAGACCTCGGACGGAGCATCGCTCATGAGGTCGGAGCCGGAGCTCGTCTTCGGGAATGCCATGACTTCCCTGATGGAGTCAGAGCCCGTGAGCAGCATGCAGACACGGTCGAGGCCGAGTGCGAAGCCGCCCATAGGAGGCGCACCATAGGTGAGTGCCTCCATCAGGAAGCCAAACTGGGCCTTCGCGCGCTCAGGCGTGAAGCCGAGCTTCTCAAGGATCTTCTCCTGGAGCTGTGCGTTGTGGATACGCATGCCACCGCCGCCAGCCTCGTAGCCATCCATGACGAAGTCATAGGTGTGCGAGCCGATTGCAAGAGGATTGGTGTCGAGCAGGTCGATCTGGTCCTCATTCGGCTGCGTGAACGGCTGGTGCTCGGAGTCGAGGCACTTCCTGTCCTCGTCCCAGTGGAACAGCGGGAAGTTCACGACCCAGAGGAAGTCATGGCCTTCGCGCTTGATATCGAGGGCATCAGCCATGTGGTTGCGCATGCCGCCCAGGATCTCGTCTGCATGGAGACGGTCTGCCACGGCGAACATCACGAGGTCGCCCGGCTCGACGTCCATCTCCTTGCGGAGTGCTGCCATCTCCTCATCGGAGAAGAACTTCACGATCGGGCTCGTGACGGAGCCATCCTCGCGGAAGGCAATGTAGGCAAGGCCCTTGGCACCGAAGGTCGCTGCCACATCGGCGAGACGGTCGATCTTGGCGCGGGGCCACTTGCCGGCGCCCTTGGCATTGATGGCCTTGACATACTGGCCCCCGGTCTGCGCAGCAGAGGCGAAGAGCTTGAACTTCGACTGGCCGAAGATCGGCGTCACGTCGTGCAGCGTCATGCCGAAGCGGGTATCCGGCTTGTCGATGCCGTAGGTATCCATGGCATCCCAGTACTCGATGCGGCGCAGCGGCAGCTGCATCTCGACGCCCATGGCGCCGAAGGCATCCTTCAGCACCTCTTCGAGCTCGCCCATGACATCGTCCTGGGTGACGAAGCTCATCTCGACGTCGACCTGGGTGAACTCAGGCTGGCGGTCTGCACGAAGGTCCTCGTCGCGGAAGCACTTGGCGACCTGGCAGTAGCGCTCGACGCCGCCGACCATGAGGAGCTGCTTCAGGAGCTGCGGAGACTGCGGCAGGGCATAGAAGTGGCCCGGCTGCGTGCGGCTCGGCACGAGGAAGTCGCGGGCGCCTTCCGGCGTGGACTTGAAGAGGGCCGGAGTCTCGACCTCCATGAACTCATGCTTGTGCAGCGCCTCGCGGATCGCGAACGTGAAGTCGGAGCGCAGCTTCAGGTTGTGCATCATCTTCGGACGGCGCAGGTCGAGGTAGCGGTAGCGCAGGCGCACATCCTCGGCTGTATCCACGTGGTCCTCGATCTGGAACGGGGTCGTCTTCGAAGTGTTCAGGACCTCGATCGTGGAGACGAGCACCTCGATCTCGCCCGTTGCGAGCTTCTCGTTTGCCATGCCCTCAGGACGCTCGCGCACGGTGCCCGTGACAAGGATCGGCCACTCGGTACGGATGGTCTCGGCCGTATGGAAGGCCGTGCCGCCGGAGTGCTCAGGGTCGAACGAAACCTGCGTCATGCCCTCGCGGTCGCGCAGGTCGACGAAGATGAGACCGCCGTGGTCCCTTCTGTGCCACACCCATCCTGCAAGCGTGACTTCCTGGCCGATGTCTGATTTGCGCAGCTCCCCGCAGGTGCGGGTATGCATGCTGTGCTGGTCCATATGAGATATCCTCTCATCTGTGCCGTCCCGTGCCGTAACGGACGGCTCCCGACAGATGGCGCGGGGTGCGTAGACAGCGTCCCCGCACACGCGTCGGCCATTGTACTCCAGAAGGCAGGACGGCCGCGGCGAGCCTCACGGAACGTTACCAGCCTGCCACGAAATTCCAGAGAGCGCATGGCTGCCCGATGCTCCTCCGGCGCTCCCCTCTCATGCATAAGCTGGGAGATTCATTCAGGAAGCTGCTCCACCAGGATGCGCTCATGCGTCCAGACGCTACCGTCTGCCTGCCTTTTTGCGCATGAGTGGGGAAAATGCTAGCCTAGGTGCGTAGATTTTCTTGTGGATAAGGACTGAGACCATACGAGGCCACAGGTCCAGGGAGGCAGTCCATGGCATACGCAGCAGCGATATTCGATCTCGATGGGACGCTCCTCGATACGCTCGACGACCTCTATGACGCGGTGAACTATGCGCTTGGCCTCTATGAGCTGCCGCTCAAGAGCAAGGATGAGGTCCGCTGGGCCATCGGCAATGGCATCCGCAATCTCGTGCGCACCTGCCTTCCGAAGGACGCCGATGAAGGCACGTTCGAAGAGGTCTTCGTCGCCTTCAAGAGCTACTACCGCGAGCACTCGATGGACAAGACCCGCCCCTATCCGGGCATCGCAGCCGTGCTTCGGCACCTCCGCACACGCGGCATCCGCTGTGCCGTCGTCTCGAACAAGGCAGACGCTGCCGTCCAGACACTCATCGACCACTTCTTCCCCGGCGAGTTCGATGCAATCGTCGGCGAGCGCGAGGCAGAAGGCATCCGCAAGAAGCCGGCACCCGATACCGTGAACGAGGTCATGCGTGTCCTCGGCATGAAGAAGAAGGATGTCGTCTACATCGGCGACTCCGAGGTCGATATCGAGACCGCCGCAAACGCCCAGTGCGACTGCATCGCCGTGACCTGGGGCTTCCGCGTCCGCGAATTCCTCGAGGACAAGGGGGCGCCTGTTCTTGCCGAGACGCCGGAGCAGCTCGAGCACCTCATCACCGGCGAAGGGCTCGACGGCACGGCCGCTGCCTGATCTGGCCGCATCCATTCAGATTCTCTTGCATTTCGCGTAGCGCCTTTGGCGATTATCAAAAGCGCCGTAAAACCCCTGTCTTTAGGCATGGGGATATAAGGCGCATCGCCGCAGACGATATTAGATAGGGATCCATGGTATAATCCTTCCATGGACTACAAGAGCAACAACAACGTCGTCTACAGCTGCAGGTACCACGTGGTCTTCTGCCCGAAGTACCGCCGCCCCGTGCTCGTGGACGGCGTGGACGAGCGCTTCAGGCAGATAGCGCGGCAGGTCGCGGACGAGCTCTCCTTCGAGATCATAGAGATGGAGGTCATGCCGGACCACGTCCACATGCTCCTTGAGGTGGACCCGCAGCTCGGCATCCACAGGGCCGTGAAGCGCCTCAAGGGCAGGACCAGCCACGACCTGAGGGAGGAGTTCCCCTGGCTCAGGAAGAGGCTGCCCTCGCTCTGGACGAACAGCTACTTCGTCTCCACCGTGGGCGGCGCCCCGCTTGCGGCCGTCAGGCGGTACATCGAGAGCCAGAAGAACGTGTGACCCATCATGGACATGACGTTTGAATACAGGATCTACCCGAGCGCTGCCCAACGCGTGCAGCTTGCCAGGACCTTCGGATGCTGCCGGTGGGTCTACAACCGAGTGCTCCAGATGCGGAAAGAGGAATACGAGCGGGACAAGAAGACCCGATCCATCAATTCCTATATCACGCAGATACCCATCTGGAAGAAGGACGAGGCCCCTTGGCTTGCCGAAGCGGACTCCATGGCCCTGCAGCAATCCCTGCGCGATCTCGACAAGGCGTACAAGAACTTCTTCAGAAGCCCTGGAAGGGTAGGGTTCCCCCGGTTCAAGTCGAAATCAGGTGCAAGACAGAGCTACCGCACCAACAGCATCTCGATCGTGGACGCCCGCCATGTGAAGCTTCCGAAACTGGGGAGCGTCAGGGCGAGAATCACCCGGCCCGTCCGGGGGCGGATCCTCTCCGCAACCGTCAAGAAGGTACCCTCCGGCGAATATTTCGTGGCCGTCTGCTGCACGGACTGCCCAGAACCGGATATGCCGCAGGGTGACGTCGAGGTCATGGGCATAGACGCCGGCATCCGCTGCCTGATGGCCCGCTCGGACGGCGAGGTGGTTGCCAGCCCCAAGAGCCTCACCAAGTCAGAGAAGAGATTGGCCCGCGAGCAGAGGAGGCTCTCCAGGAAGAAGAAGGGTTCGAAGAGGCGGGCCAGGCAGCGGGTCCGGGTGGCCCGCATCCATGAGAAGATTGCGAACCAGAGGAAGGACGCCATCCACAAGGCCACGACGGAAGCGGTGCGCGAGAGCCAAGCCATCGCCGTCGAGGACCTGAACGTGAAGGGCATGGAGAAGAACCGCCGCCTTGCCAGGGCCGTGGCGGACGCAAGCATGTCAGAGATGATCCGCCAGCTCCAGTACAAGTGCGCCTGGTACGGGCGTGCCTTCGTGAAGGTGGGGAGGTTCTACCCGTCCAGCAAGACGTGCTCGTGCTGCGGCTACGTGAACAAGAACGTCGTGCTTGGGGTCGAGAGCTGGACATGCCCCGAGTGCGGGGCCCGCCACGACCGAGACCTCAACGCGGCGAAGAACATCGCCGCCGAGGGCGCGAGGCTGCTGGCGGAGGGAAACGGTACCGCAGGGCTTGCGGGAACCGGGGGCGCGCGAGTGCCCCGAACGCTCGTGGAGCAGGCGTAAGACCCATCCCCGCGAAAGCGGGGAAAGGCTATCTGCTGTGAAGCGAGAATCCCCTGGCTCTAGCCATGGGGAGTGTCAATCGGTGAGGGCGCTATTTCCGTCACTGGCCCAAGCGGATGTATGAGTTTGTTCAAGGAACGGTATAGTGAGTGCAAGCACGTTGGGTCTGGCCCTTCGACGAAAGGACATGCCATGGGAAAGAGAGCATCCGAGGCACTCGATATCAATTACGATCAGCTGGCTGACTACCTCCACAGCCATCACTCCGTCTACATGAAGATCGATAGCAAGGTCTACTACCTGACCGACGTGAACTACGAAGCATGGCGCGCACAGGACACCAGCCAGCGCAACGAAAAGGGCCACTACATCGACTGCTCCGATCTCGTTGACACTGTGGACGAGTTCCTGGCACTTCCGTTCGTCGGCGGAAAGACGATCAAGGACGTCTTCGACGGCGCCACGTTCTATGCCTCCATCAAGGGAGACAAGGAGTAGACACTCCAGACCCAAGACATGCAGCAGGGCCCGCCAGATGGCAGGCCCTGCTTTTTCATGCCATCGTCTCATGAGAAAGGGCGCCTTCCTTCCGGAGGGCGCCCTTCGAAGCATCAGGTGCTACTCGGCCTTCGGTGCCGTCGGCAGATCTTCCGGATGCACGCCGTCATCTGCGTACTCGAGGTCGTGGATGAGGCCACGGAACTCGTTGTCGACCGCGTTCTTGTGCGGAGAGCGGGCCGCATAGCGGTGAACGGCTGCTGCCGACTTGTTGATTGCGACGAGGGTGCCGGCGCCTGCGACGCAGCCGCCCGGGCATGCCATGCCCTCGAGCAGGTATCCCTGATACTTGCCCTTGACGGCGTCCTTCATCATCTTCCTGCATTCCTCGAGGCCGCCAGCCTGGGCCGTCTTGACCTCGGCATCAGGATGGTCGCGCTTGATGACGTTCACGACAGCATTCGCGACGCCGCCTGCGACAGCGAAGTTCCTGCCGTCCGTGGATGCGACATCGAAGTCGGACTTGTTGTCGTCGGCAAGTGCGAGGTAGTCGATGCCACGTGCCTCCATCATGCCGGCCATCTCCTCGAACGTGAGGACGAAGTCGACCTCGGAACGCACGGAGCGGCGCATGGCCTCGAGCTTCTTTGCGGAGCACGGCCCCACGAAGACGATCCTTGCCTTCGGATGCTGGGAGCGCACCATGCGTGCCGTCAATGTCATCGGCGTCAGTGCCATCGAGATGCAGTCGGCATACTTCGGGAACTCCTTCTTTGCCATCGAGCTCCAGGCCGGGCAGCACGACGTGCCCATGAACGGCAGCTTGTCAGGCACCTCCTCGAGGAAGTCCTCTGCCTCCTGGACGGAGCACAGGTCGGCACCGAGTGCGACCTCCTCGACGCCGGAGAAGCCGAGGAGCTTGAATGCCTCGCGGAGCTTGCCGACATTGCCCTTGCCGCCGAACTGGCCGACGAAGGCAGGGGCGACGATTGCGATGACCTCCTGGCCTGCCAGGATGGCCATGGCGACCTGGACGATCTGGGACTTGTCTGCGATAGCGCCGAACGGGCAGTTGATGAGGCACTGGCCGCAGGCAACGCACTTGTCCTGGTCGATCTCTGCGTGTCCCTGTGCATCGGAGCCGATGGCATGCATGCCGCAGGCGTCAGCGCACGGGCGCACGTAGTGATAGATGGCATGGTACGGGCAGGTGCGGGCGCACATGCCACAGTGGATGCAGAGGTCCTGGTCGATGAAGGCCTTCTTGTCCTTGAAGGAGATGGCCTTCTTCGGGCAGATCTCGCGGCAGGGGTGCGCAAGGCAGCCCTGGCACATGTTCGTGACCTCGTAGATGTTGTCCTTGCAGGCATTGCAGGCGAACTTGATCACGTTGATCAGAGGCGGCTCGTAGTAGTGCTCAGGACCTGCGGCATCAGCGAGGCCATCCGAGATATGCGCCGGCCTGTCGACGCCCTGGAGCGAAAGGCCTGCAGCCAGACGGATGCGCTCCGAGACGATGGCACGCTCGAGGAACACGGACTCGCGGTAGGTGGCCACGTCTCCCGGAATGATCTTGTACGGCAGCTCCTCGAATGCCTTGTCGAAGTCAGCAAGCGTCCAGTTCGGATTCCTGCCGTTGTCGTAGATGACTTTTGCTACTTCGCGGAATACGGACCGGCGGATTGCCGTCAGGTTCGTATAGACGCCACGCATGGTGTCAGCCATGAATGCCCCTCTCCGAGCATTGGAACAGATTTACGTTGCTTCCCTGTTTCCAAGTCTACCGAACTCAGGAAGGCAAAGCGTGCTCAAGGATGCAAAAACCTGCACTTTCCAGCTTGGCGTCTCATCGTTTCCGCGACTCCCATGCTGCGAGTGCACGCTCTATCTCGCTGCCTCCGAAGAGCGAACGGAAGCTCTCAGGCACAGGGGCCGTGGCGGAGAGCTTCTCCCCTGTCACAGGATGGACAAACGACTCCCGCCAGCAGTGGAGCTGAAGGCCGAAGCGCTCGTGTCTGCCCTTCGGCAGAAGGTCAAAGCCGGGTACCGCGGGCCCGCCTCTCATCCCGTAGAGCGCATCCCCCAGGATCGGGTATCCCTCAGAGGCCAGATGCACGCGAATCTGGTGCTTCCTGCCGGTGCCGAGCGAGACGAGGGCAAGCGTGAGGCCGCCCTTCCGAATGAGCCCCCAGACCGTGGTCTTCGCATCCTTGCCGGAAGGAGAGACGCGCATGCGTCTTGCATCGTGGCGGTCGCGCCCGACAGGCGCTGCAATCACATGCGGCCCTTCAGGCAAAGATCCCCGCACGCAGGCCAGATAGAGCTTCTCCATTGCATGCCCTGCGACAAGCGTGTCCAGGCCTCCCTGAAACTCCGGGGCAAGCGAGAAGAGGATGCACCCTGTCGTATCCTCATCGAGCCGCTGCACAGCCTGGGCAGAGGCGCTCCTGCCTTCTTCCTCAAGATGCTTCCTGACACGTGCTGTGAGCGTATCCGTCTTGCCGCCTGTCCCATCCGAATGCACGAGGATGCCAGAAGGCTTGTCGGCGCAGAGCAGGAATGCATCCTCGAAGAGGATATCGGCAGCACGCGCTGCTGCAGCCGGCGCATCGGGACCTTCTGCTGCGTCCTTCCTGAGGACAAGCTCGACCAGATCTCCTGCATCCAGAGCATCTGCTGGCCTGAGCAAAGCTCCATTTCTTGCAAGACGCCTCTCCTCAAAGATTGCCTTCCTCTGCGTCTTCGAGACGCCGGCAGCCTCGAGGAGCGCATCTGCTGTCACGTCCGCATCCACAACGAATGAGACCCTTGCGTCATCAGCCTCGGCGATATGGTACGGACGCATATCCTTATCCCTCATGGTGCATCTCTCCCACTTCTTCGGCGAGCGTCCTGTAGAAGGCTTCTGTCGCGCTCCAGATATGGTCTGCCTTCCTCCAGGCAACGTTGATCCAGTAGAGCGCCTTGTCTCCGAGATGGATGAGCCGGACCTGCGTCTGCTCCTCCTCTGAAAGAGAGGAGAAGACGAGCCTCCTCGGGCAGAAGAAGGCACCTGCCCCCTTCGCACAGAGGTCGAGCAGGGTCTCTGTATTGGACGAGGTGACCTGGATCGTCGGCGTGATGCCCGACTCGCGGAAGGCCTGGCGTGCCAGATCTCCCGGAATGTCGCGTTTGCCCAAGAGCAGGAACGGGCAGTCGGCAAGAGGCTGGAGCGTGCCCTTCCTCTCCACCTCAGCTACGACCTCATCCTCATGGCCCTGATAGAGCTTCGAGAGGAGCTCCTTTGCAACGACAAGCACGACCTCCTCCCGGTAGAGATCCTGGACAGAAAGGCCAGGGATATCCTTTGGCACGGTCGCAACAATCAAGTCGAGCTGCCCTGCCTGAAGGCTCTCGATGAGCTTCTCGTTCTCCTCCTCGACGAGGTCCACCTCGATGCCGGGGCGCCTGCGCTGGTAGGCAGCAATCGAGCGGGGCATGATGAAATGGGAGCGGGTCGAGGCGATGCCGACACGGAGAAGGCCACGCTCATCTCCTGCGATGTCCTGGAACTCCTGCTGCATCGAGCGCTCGAGGTCCTGCATCCTGCGGGCATAGCCCAAGAAGACCCCGCCCGCATAGGTGAGCTCGAGCGGCACCTTGCGGATGATGAGACGGACGCCGAGCTCATGCTCGACGCCTGCGATATGAGCCGAGAGCGTCTGCTGGGTGATGCCGAGGCGCGAGGAGGCCTTCGTGAAGCTGCGCTCCTCTGCAAGCGCAATGAAGTAGCTCATGGTAGAGAAGTTCACAGAGTCTCCTTGCCTCTATGCAGACAGTGCCTCATTCCATGCGTCCTGTTTCCGACAGCAGAGAGACGGACTGTCTGTGACCTGCGGAAACGTGCCCGAAACAAAGGAACTGTCGAGTTACTAGATTTCTTTGTATTCATAACCGAATATAACAGTTGGACTCATTGTTTCAAGGGTCCTATCCTGCTTTTCGCGCTCAGGAAAGAAATGCTCTCAGGAAGGTCCGCCATGACAGAATCCATCGTACTCGCCGTCTTTGCCGCGATGCTTGTCGCAGGCATTGCAGCTGGCGTGCCCATCGTCTGGATCCTCGTAGCGGGCCTTGCCCTTTTCTCCGGCTATGCGCTGAAGCAGGGCCACAGCGTGCGCGAGGTAGCGCACATGGCAGGAAGTGGCATGAAGTCTGTCCGCGATGTCCTCATCCTCTACCTCATTGTCGGCATGATGTGCGCGGCATGGAGGGCTTCGGGCACGATCCCCTATACCGTGAGCGTCTGCGCAAGCCTCATGACCCCTGGCATCTTCATCCTCATGACCTTCCTTGCCTGCTGCCTCATGTCCACCCTCATGGGCACCTCGACCGGCACCGCTGCGACGATGGGCGTCATCTGCATGACGATCGCATCGGCAATGGGTGCAGACAAGGTCCTCACAGGCGGCGCAATCCTTGCCGGCTCCTTCTTCGGCGACCGCATGAGTCCGATGAGCGGCTCTGCCCTCCTCGTTGCCGGCCTCACGAAGACCGAAGTCACGAAGAACGTGCTCAGGATGGCAAAGACAGCTGCCGTGCCCTTCGCGCTCACTTGCCTCATCTATGCAGCCTTCGGCTTCACGACGCAGCACGCCTCCTCGATGCCGCAGATGGCATCCATCTTCTCCCGCTCGTTCCACATGGGCTGGGTCCTTGCCATTCCTGCCCTTGCAATCGTCGTCCTCTCGCTCATGCGCGTTCCCGTCAAGAAGACGATGCTTGCATCGCTCGTGCTTGCCTGCATCATCTGCATAGCTGTCCAGGGCGTGGCACCTCAGGATCTTCCAGGCCTCCTCATCTTCGGCTATACGTCGACGGACCGCACGATCGCCTCGATGCTTGATGGCGGAGGGGTGCTGTCAATGATGAACGTCGCTTCGATCATCCTTGTGAGCTCGACCTACTCGGGCATCTTCGATGGGACGGGGCTTCTGCGTGGCGTCTGCTCGAAGGTCTGGGAGCTCTCGAAGCGCTCGACGCCCTTCCTCGGCGTCCTCGTGACGAGCTTCATCGCGAACTGCATGGCCTGCAACCAGACGCTCTCGATCATGCTGACCGACCAGATCTGCCGCCCGACCGAGGGCACCGGCACCGCACTTGCCCTCGACCTCGAGAACAGCGCAGTCGTCCTTGCCGGCATCATCCCCTGGAGCCTCTCCTGCGTGGCTGTGCTCTCCTTCATCGGCGCCCCTTCGACCTCGGTCGTCTTCGCCTGCTTCCTCTACCTCCTGCCGCTCTGGACGCTCCTCATCTCCTATGCGGTGCACCACGACAAGAGCTTCGTGAAGAAGACGCCAGGCCAGCTCCTTGGCCTCACGACGGACGACGTGGCACAGCCGGCACAGCTTCCGCTTGCTGCCTAGCACGTCCTAACCAGAGCATCTATTGCCTGCAGCCTCTCCGGCACGTCCGGGGAGGCTGCATTGCTCTCAGCTCCCTTGCCTTGCAGAGGGGAACTCCATCTCGGCTCCCATCCTCTCCTGGAACAGGAGAGCTGGCAGGAGCAGGCCTGCTCCCCCCTCTCTCTCCGAGACGAGCAGGAGCAGACAGGACGAAGCAGGCTCTTCAAGGGCCAGGGCATCGCCTCTGCCTCCAGAAATCCTTTCCAGGCACGAAGCAGCCTCTGCTGCCTATTGCCTCAGCCGGTCCTCCTTCTATGCACATGAAGGCGCCCTCCGGATGCAATCAGTCCGGAGGGCGCCTTCAAAGCTTGTACGGCTCTTCCTGGGGGAAAGGAGGAAGCCAGGAAGAGGGGCTATGCGCGGGTGGAGCGGACGATCTCGGCCGCTTCCTTCGTGAGGGCGAGCATCTCGTCGAAGCGGTGCTCGCGGATCATCTGGGGCTTGACCATCCAGGTGCCGCCGCAGGCGATGATGGCAGGATCTGCGAGGTAGGCTGCGAGGTTCTGGGCATTCACGCCTCCTGTCGGCATGAACCTATGGCCCACAAAGACGGAGGCAAGCGCCTTGATCGTGGCAAGGCCACCGTACTGGGCAGCCGGGAAGAACTTCGTGACTTCGAGGCCCTTGTTCACAAGAGCGGTGACCTCGGTCGGGGTGACGCCTGCCGGAATGATCGGAACCTTGTTGTCGAGACACCACTCGACGACGTCCATGTTGTAGCCCGGCGAGACGATGAACTTGGCGCCTGCATCGACAGCGCGCTTTGCCTGCTCGACGGTGAGCACGGTGCCAGCACCGGCCATGATGTCAGGGCACTCGTCTGCCATGATCTTGATCGACTCGGCGGCGGCGTCCGTGCGGAACGTCACCTCGGCAGAAGGAAGGCCGCCCTCGACGAGGACCTCGGCAAGCGGCTTTGCGTCCTCTGCCTTGTCCAGCACGACGACAGGCACGACACCCATCTTCTCGACATTCTCGTAGAAAGAATCCATGTAAGACATATCTGTCTCCTCACTTGTTTTCTAGCGGCTGACCCTGAGACCTGCACCCTTTGCAGCTACCGCTGCGATATCCTCTGCCGTGGCGAAGTTCGAATCGCCCTTGATCGTGAGCTTCAGGACGGATGCGGCAATCGCGTAGGATGCAGCTGCATCGTAGTCCATCCCGTGAAGCAGGGCGTGGATGAGGCCTGCTGCGAAGGCATCGCCTCCAGCGACCCCCTCGAGCACATGCATGTGATGCACCGAAGAGAAGTGCGCCTTCCCGTCTGCATAGATCATGCCCATCCAGTCGGAGTCCTCGACGGAGCGGATGTCGCGGATGACGGAAGCGACCATCTTGACGCCGTAGGTGTGGACAAGCTCGTCTGCAATCTGGACGTAGGCATCCTTCTCCTCGATGCCCGTGGCAAGGGAGCCCGAGCCATAGGAGATGCCAAGGCAGGAAGGGGCATCCTCGTCGTTTGCGATGCAGATATCGACGAGCGGAAGGGCACGCTTCCAGAACTTCTTTGCCTCGTCCGGCGTCCAGAGCTTGCGGTAGTTGAGGTCGGCGACGGTCACGATGCCGTGCTTCCTTGCAGCCGCCAGTGCCTCATAGGCGGACTCTGCCATCTCCGGGCACACAGCCGGCGTGACGCCGCTCACATAGAAGACGCTGACACCGTCGAGAATCTTGTCCCAGTCGAAGTCCGTGTGGGATCCGAGATTCATCGCGGAGTACTTGCGGTCATAGACGCAGCCATTCGAGCGCTCGGAAGCGCCGATCTCGAAGAAGTAGCTGCCGAGACGGTCGCCCTTGCGCACGACGCGGCTCACGTCGACGCCGTAGGCAGAAAGGCTCCTCAATGCGCAGTCGCCGATGCGGCTTTCCGGCACGATGGAGACGAATGCTGCATCATCCTTCTGATATGCCAGAGAGAACGCGACGTTCGCCTCTGCCCCGCCATACCGCACATCGAACGAATTTGCCTGCTCAAGGCGTAGATGATCGGGAGGCGACAGCCTCATCATGATCTCTCCGAAGGTCAGAACCTTGCCTTCAAGCTTCATGCTCCATCCTTTCCGGCGCAGATCCGCCTGCCCCTCTGGGCTCCTGCGGCTCTGTCTCTCTCAACGATTCCAAATCTAGCATGTTAGTTATCCGTTGTATAGAGGAAATCTGGCCAGATGGAGGAAATCTATGCGAACGGATATTCAGGAGCTGCCTCAGCTGCAGCCCACGTCTTTCCTGCTGACGCACAAGTAATTGCCCGAATGCCGCCGTTTGGCCGACAGATGCAGCTCTCTCTATTTCTTGGATGCTAGTTTGCGTGGTATGCTAGCCAAGAAAGGTACGAGAGGAGATTCCATCCATGGCAGGGACGACAGAGCAGGTCGAAGAGCGCCAGGAAGCAGCCGAGCTTCCCGACAAGCAGCAGGACGAGGCATATGAGCGCCTGAAGCGCGGCATCATCGAGTTCGAGTATCTTCCCGGACAGCGCCTCTCTGCCAAGGATGTGCGCGAGACCTTCGGCGTCGGCAGGACGCCGGTACGCGAGGCAATCGTGCGCCTGCAGCAGGAAGGCCTTGTCTATACGAAGGCCAAGAGCGGCAGCTATGTCTCCCTCATCGATATGGATGCGGCCAAGAGCGCCCATTTCCTGCGCCTCAATATCGAGCGTCCTGTCGTGCGCGAGGCAGCAGCACGCTGCACGGAAGAGAGCCTCTCGGGCATGCGCGCCACGATCGAAGCGCAGAAGGCAGCCGTCAGGAGCCATGACCAGAGGGCGTTCTTCGATGCAGACAACGCGATGCACGAAGCGATCTATACGATTGCCGGCAGGACCTACGAGTGGGCCTGGCTTGCACGCGGCGCTGTCGACCTCGACCGCTTCCGCTGGCTCCATGTGAAGGCACGCGGCCTCGGCTGGCAGTCCATTCTGGACGAGCACGAGCAGCTCCTTGGCGCCCTCGTGCACCACGATCCCGAAGAGGCAGCCTACCTCGTCGAGCACCATCTCCATGTGATGCTCGACGAAAAGGAAGAGGTCCTCTCTGCCTTCCCCGACTACTTCAAGAACGCAGAGGACCAGACGGCCTAGAGGACGCCTTCGAGCACAAGGAAAGCCACCACAAGCAGGATGGCGCCTGCCGCCCAGAGCGCATCGGCCGGACGGAATGCGAGCGTGTCGGGCACGATATAGTCCCCCTCGAAGCCGCGGCAGCGCATGGCATCCGAGGTCGTCTTCGCTGCCCGCTGCGCCTTCAGGAGCACGACGCCGCCGACTCCGCCCAGGGCGCTTCCCTTCTCGTGGTTCCTGCCAACGCTTCGCATCTTCAGGGATCCGAGCACCTCGAGCGCCGTCTGTCCGAGGTCATAGATGCTCTTCAATGCCAGCTCGACAGTCAGGATGAAGACATTCGGCACATGGAAGGCGCGAAGCGCCCCGGTGAGCTCGGAGAGCGGCGTCGAGAGCGCCACGATCATTGCGATCGAGACCGAGACGAAGACCTTCGTGCCGATAAGAAGCGCCGAGCTCGCCTGTCCCAGAAGGATGGCTGGAAGCATCAGGAGAGCACTCAGGATGGCTGCTCCCGCAGATGTCTTCAAGCAGCGCGAAAGCGCCTTCTGCGGCAGCAGCGCCATGCGCACGAGCGTGACAGCAAGAAGCAGAAGCGTGAACGCGAAGTTCGTGGCACAGGAGCCGAGGATGATGGCAAGAAGGCCAAGCGCGAGCTTCACGGGAGCAGAGGGAGAGAGCGCCCAGGGCCTGCCTCCATCAAGCCTCAGGCGTGCCAGGACCCCTGCCACGGCCTCCATGCTCTTGCGTATGAATGAATCCCTGTCAGCTGCAGGCTCGTAGCGCTCATCTGTCAGCAGCCACTCAGGCAGCTCCCGTGCCTCTTCCCTATCGCGTGCCAAAATCGGCCTTCTGCTTTCCTCCTGCTGCGAGAAGCCGGAACACGATCACGAGCACGGCGGCGCCAATCACGGCAGAAAGGACATAGCCAGCCCAGTCTGGAAGTGCCCCGAACGAATAGTCAGGAATGAGCGCCTCCCACATCCAGCCAGAGGAAAGGCCTTGAGGTGCATAGCCGACCGCAGCGCTCACGTCTTCGGGCGCCCATTCTCCCCACGCATCGCCTTCGGCCAGAAGGCCGAGCGGCACAAGCACGATGAGGGCACACATCAAAGCTGCCATCGCCCTGCTCGAGCGGGAGGCGTCCTTGTCCGTCGCACCGAGCCCCTCGATTCCGAAGGAAGGGGCAGCCTTCCTCACATAGGCCAGGATGCCAACAGTGAAGATTGCCTCGGCAGCGCCCGCCACCGTGAGGTGCCCCGCAAGCATCGCAGGGACCGAGACCCAGAGCGGATAAGGACAATAGAGCGCGTTGCCGGCAGCATCCGTGAAGAGGAGGGGCTGGATGCCGAACTCGATGCCAGCACAGAGCGCCGCTGCGTTGATTGCGACGTAGGAGGCAATGCCTGCAGCCACAAGCTCGGATCTCAACGAGGACGCACCCTTCTTCTTCCGGTGCATGAGCCAGGTATAGATGCCATACCCCACCTGCGGCAGGATGAAGGCCATGTTGAAGCAGTTCGCGCCGAATGCCAGAATCCCGCCATCGCCGAAGAGGATGGCCTGGAGTGCAAGCGCAACCGAGAGCGCAATCGTCGCTGCCCAAGGGCCAAAGAGTATCGCGATCAGGGTGCCGCAGACGGCGTGCCCTGTCGTGCCTCCGGGAATCGGCACATTGAACATCATCGCGAGGAAGCTGAAGGCAGCAGCGAGGCCCAGAAGAGGCATCTTGTTCTTCGGCACGGTCTCGCGCACGCGCCTTGTGGCATGGACCCAGACGGGGACCATGGCAGCGGTGAGCACGCCACAGGTCGAAGGGCTCAGATAGTTCTCGGGGATATGCATGGGAAGCCTTCCTGCCTCACGATATGACTGTTTCTTTATAGCAGAAGAGCGGAGCCAAAGCTCGGCGCCGACACGCCTGTGCAATGAAGGAGCTGCCACTCCTTATGTAAAAAGGCTCCCATCCGAAGACGGGAGCCCCGCTGAATCATCTGTCTGCGCTCTTACGCGAGGCGTGCCTTCACGGCATCCGCCAGGCTCTCGAAGGGCACCTGCACCTGCTCGTGCGTATCCATATCGCGCAGCGTCGCCTCGCCTGCTGCGACCTCATCCGGACCGATAACGACGCAGAGACGTGCATGGAGCTTGTCTGCCTGCTTGAACTGGCTCTTGAGCGAGCGTCCCTGGTAGTCAGCCTCCGCACGGACACCGGCGTTCCTCAAGGCGAGCGTCGCCTTGAAGACAGCCTCGCGCTCCTCTGCCGACGTGCCTGCCACATAGATGCATTCAGGCTCCGGCGTCTCGAGCGTGCTGCCCTGGGCAGCAAGCGCAAGCGCGATGCGCTCGAAGCCCACGGCAAAGCCGATGCCCGGCGTCGGCTTTCCGCCTTCGAGCTCCATGAGGCCATCGTAGCGGCCGCCGCCACCGATAGCGCCGACGCCGGCATCGGTCGCCTCGACCTCGAAGACCGTGCGCGTATAGTAGTCAAGGCCGCGCACGAGCGTCGGATCCTCGACGTAGGCAACTCCTGCCTCGTCGAGGTACTTCTTGACCTTCTCGTAGTGCTCGCGACAGTCGTCGCAGAGGTTGTCTGTCACGAGCGGTGCGGACTTCATGACCTCGCGGCAGTGGTCATTCTTGCAGTCGAAGCTCCTGAGCGGGTTGATGTCGGCACGCTCGAGGCAGTCCTCGCACATCTCGTCCTTGTGGTCCAAGATGAACTGCCGCACCTTCTCGCGGTAGGCAGGACGGCAGGCTGCATCGCCCATCGAGTTGATCGAGAGCCTGAGCTTCGAAGGATCGAAGCCGAGACGCTTGTAGAACTCCATGAGCATGATGATGCACTCGGCATCGGCTGCAGGATCTGCCGCGCCGAGCCATTCGACGCCGACCTGGTGGAACTGGCGCAGGCGTCCCTTCTGCGGACGCTCGCCACGGAACATCGCTTCCGCATACCAGAGCTTCGCAGGCGCCGCTCCCTGCGGCACGAAGTTGTTCTCCACAGCTGCACGCACGACGCCTGCCGTGCCTTCCGGCCTCATGGCCATGCGCTGCTTCGGCTTGAGTCCCTTCTCCGTGCCTGCCTCGAGCAGGTTCTCGAAGAGGGCGCCAGAGACGACGCGGAACATCTCCTTGCGCACGACATCCGTCGACTCGCCGATGCCGTGGACAAAGGTATCGACCTGCTCGATGGCAGGCGTCTCGATCATATCGAAGCCATAGGTGCCGAAGAGGTCGCGTGCAACATCCTGCATATGCTGCCAGCTGCGCATGTATCCGCCATAGAGGTCCTCGGTACCCTGAATCTTCTGTGCCATCAAAGGCTCCTTCCTGCATGCTGAAGCATGCTCTCAGCCGTGGCCACAAACAGAGGAGCTCCTGCTTCCTGCCTTCCACGGCCGCTCGCAAGTATAGCGCTTTCGCCTCATTCCCCCCATCATGCACGATGCCTGCCCCACATGAGGGACAGGCATCGACAGCAGAGCGATCTTTCCTGTGCCTCTACTCGGCGTGCGCGCCGCCAGGGATCTCGCCGCCGCAGTGCGGGCACCTCGTGGCGCCTTCCTTGACCTCTTCGAGGCAGTGCGGGCACTTCGGTGCCTTCTTCTCGACCTCTTCCTCCTTCGTATGGAAGAGCTTGTCCTCTGCCTCCTTGAAGCGGTTCATGGCCTTGACCATGCAGAAGACGATGAAGGCGACGATGAAGAAGTTGATGACAGCCGTGATGAAGGCACCGAAGTCGATGGAGGTGCCCGGCACGACGAGGCCCGTGACCTCGGCGCCGCCGCCGGAGATGAAGGAGATCAGAGGATTGATGATGTTCGTGCAGAGCGATGTCACGATGTTCGTGAATGCACCGCCGATGATGATGCCGACTGCCATGTCCATCACATTGCCGCGGGACACGAACTCCCTGAATTCCTTGATGAAGCTGCCCATGCTTGCCTGCCCTTCGATTCGGGTTCCTTTCGTCCCTCAACTGTATGGCACTTTTCAGCTAAGAGTCACGACAAATCGGGACAGTTTCCGAGGGCAGGCAGGAAATTCCTCTGCGAAAAAGGCGTCCTGCCGAAGCAGGACGCCTTGAATGCGCAATGGCCTGAGAAGCTAGTCGACCTTGATCTCGTGGACCCAGCCGAACTTGTCCTCGATCTCGCCGGACTGGATGCCAGTGAGCGTCTCGCGGAGCTTCTTCATGACAGGGCCGACGTGATCCATGCCGTAGACGATCTTCTCGTCGCCGTTGTCGACCTCGCCCACCGGGGAGATGACAGCTGCGGTGCCGCACATGCCGCACTCGACGAAGTTGCCGATCTCGTCGAAGCGTACCTGGCGCTGGACGACCTTCATGCCGAGGTAGTGCTCAGCCACATCAACGAGCGAGCGGCGGGTGATGGACGGCAGGATGGAGTTCGTGGCGCTCTTCGGAACGACGAGCGTGCCCTCCTTGTCGACGAACAGGAAGTTCGCGCCGCCGGACTCCTCGACGTAGGTGCGGGTCTGGGGATCCAGGAACATGTTGTCCGCATAGCCTGCCTTGTGCGCCAGGACAGACGGATAGAGCGACATAGCGTAGTTCAGGCCAGCCTTGATGTTGCCGGTGCCGTGGGGTGCTGCACGGTCGTACTCGGAGACCTGCACCTTGACCGGCTTCACGCCGCCCTTGTAGTAAGCGCCGACCGGCGTCACGAGGATGCGGAACTGGTACTCGTCAGCAGGCTTGACGCCGATGACGTCGCCCGTAGCGAACATGAGCGGGCGGATATAGAGCGTTGCGCCCGTGCCGAAAGGCGGCACCCAGGCTGCATTGGCACGGACGACCTCGTCGACTGCCTCGACGAAACGGTCCTCAGGGAACGGCGGCATCACGATGCGCTCTGCGGAATCGTGCATGCGGTGGGCGTTCTGATCGGGACGGAAGCAGACGACACGGCCATCCTTGGTCGTATAGGCCTTGAGGCCCTCGAAGACCTCCTGGCAATAGTGCAGAAGGCCGGCGCACTCGGAAAGCGTGACAGTGTGGTCAGGGGTAAGGCCGCCCTCGTCCCAGGCACCATCCTTATAGTTCGAGACGTAGCTGTAATCGGTCGGCTGATATGCAAAGCCAAGGCTCTGCCAGTCGATATCCTTCTTCTGAACCATGACACGCTCCTCACGCAATCGACTCGGGAGCCAGCCCTTCTTGCCCGGCTCCGATTGTGTGAAGAGTCTACAACCGTAACCATAATGTGGCGGTAGGTGGAACAGCCCTGAAACAAAGACGGCACTTCACCTACATCTCAGTGCCCTGCCATCAAGTTCCTCATGGCCACGCAGGTTCCGCCATTTTCCACAGCTGCCCTGCTACGATAGTCCAAACATCAGAAAGGATCTGCCCATGCGCATGTTCAGGAACGATTATTCGGAAGGTGCCGCCCCAGAGGTGCTCCAGGCTCTCATCGACACGAACGAGGAGCAGTGCCCCGGCTACACGGAAGGAGATATCCACTGCGAGTGTGCCCGCGCGCTCATCCGCAAAGCGGTCGGCCTTCCCGATGCTGCGGTCGAGTTCTGTGTCGGCGGCACTTCGGTCAACCTCATCGCAGTCACCGGCATGCTCCGTGACTGGGAAGGTGTCATCGCAACCCCGCTTGCCCATATCGCGACACATGAGACCGGAGCTGTCGCAGCAGCCGGCAGGACGATCCTGCTCACTGACGATACAGACGGATTCGTCTCCCCTGACGCTGCAGAACGCATCTGGGAGCGCCAGTGCGCAGGAGGCAGGCATATGACAAAGCCGGCGCTCATCTACATCGCCGACACGACCGAGATCGGCGGCGTCTGGTCCCACGAGCGCTTCTTTGCGCTTGCAGACTGGGCAGACGCCCATGATATCCCGATCTATGTGGACGGCGCACGTCTTGCAAGCGCCCTCGAAGCCCGGGACGCGGACCTTGCGCTCGAAGACATCGCGAAGCGCGCGGCCGCCTTCACGCTTGGCGGCACGAAAGATGGGCTCCTGTTCGGAGAGGCGCTGGTCTTCACGGACGAACGCCTCAAGGAAGCGTTCCCCTATGTCCAGAAGGAGCGCGGCGGCCTCATGGCAAAAGGAAGGCTTCTGGGCGTCCAGTTCGAGCGCGCCTTCACGCCGGACGAAGACGGAGACCTGCCCTGGCTCCGCTATGCGCGCCAGGCGAACAGAAGCGCAGCGCGGCTCTTCGAAGGCCTCTCCAGGCTCGGCTTCGAGCCCTATGGCGGACACGATTCGAACCAGCTCTTCTTCTATGTGACAGAAGCAGAAGAGCTTGCCTTCCGCGGTGCCTGCGGCGCCGAGACGATCTCCGTGCTCCCCGATGGCAGAAGGATCATCCGCTTCGTCACGAGCTGGGCTACGAAGATGGAGGATGCAGACGAGCTTTCCGCCTTCGCCTCCACTCTCAGGAGCCGAGGATGAGCGTCTCGGACAGAAAGAGGCTCTCCTCTGCCTATGCCGTCTTTGCCCTTGCAGTTCTCAGCTGTGCCCTCTGGGGATCTGCGATTCCTGCGATCCGCATCGGCTATGCACTCCTCGGCATCTCCTCTGCCGACGTTGCGGACCAGCTCGTCTTTGCCGGACCGCGCTTTGTCCTGGGCGGCATCATCGTCTATGTCCTCCAGGGCGCAAGGACTGGCAGCTGGCACGCCACCCCAGCCGAGCTTCGCGCTGCTGCCCAGATCGGATTTTTCCAGGTCTTCGCCCAGCAGCTTCTGGGATATGTCGGCCTTGCCCATGCAACAGGCGTCTCAGGCTCCATCGCGTCGGGTGCAGGCGTCTTCATGATGCTTCTGGCCTCCTGCTTCGTCTTCCGTCTGGAGAAGATGACCCTGAACAAGGCCCTGGGCTGTCTCTGCGGCTTTGCCGGCCTTCTGGTCGCGACCGGAGGCATCGGGCAATCCAGCCGCTTCGGCTGGGGCGAGACCCTGATGCTTGCCTCCTCCGTCGCAGGTGCGGCAGCGACCGCGCTCATGAGGAAGAAGGCACAGTCAGAGGACCCTCTCAAGCTCTGCGGCCTCCAGTTCATGCTGGGCGGAGCCTGCCTTCTGGCGGCGGGGCTCATCCTCGGCGGCAGGCTCGAGATAGCCACCTTCGCAGAGCTTGCGGTCCTTGTCTGGCTTGCGGTGGTATCCGCTGTCGGCTTCTCTTCGTGGAGCCTTCTTCTCAGGGACAACGATATCTCCCGCATCGCGCCCTACCAGTTCCTGATTCCTGTCTTCGGCGTCGCGCTCTCGCTCGCGACGATCGGCAGCGAGGGCACGCCTGTCGGCCCCGCAACGGCGCTTGCCCTTGTCCTGATTGCAGCAGGAATCATCCTCGCAAACAGAAGACCTTCCTGCGCATCATGAAGAGGGCTCCCGGCAGATGCCGGAAGCCCTCCCGCTCTTCCTTGGGCCTCCCTCAGGCTTCGGGGAACACCTTGTCGAGGTTCTCGCGGACGATGTCGCAGCTTCTCCTCATGGCACGGCGCTCATCGTAGGTGAGGTCAATCTCGAGCACCTGCTCGACGCCCTGGTCAGACAGGATGCACGGCACGCCGATGGAGATGCCGGACTCGCCGTACTCGCCTTCGAGGTGAGCCGACAGAGGGATGACAGCACGCTCGTTGTGCAGGATCGACATGATGATCTGGCTCACGATGGAAGCGATGCCGAACTCCGTGCAGCCCTTGCCCTTCACGATGCGGCTGCCGGCCTCCTTGACCTGCTTCTTGATATCGTCGAAGTCGAGCTGCGCCTCTCCGCCTTTCCTCATCGACAGGTACTCGCGCAGCTGGATGCCGCCGACGGAGATGTGCGACGTCGGAATGAACGACGAATCGCCGTGCTCGCCCATGCAGAAGGCATTGACCTGGCGCGAATCGACGCCGATCTCGCGGCCGATGATGCCGCGCAGGCGGGCAGAGTCGAGTGCCGTACCCGTGCCGAACACGTGGCCGCGCGGCAGCTTCATCGTGCGGTACAGGTACTCTGCAACGATATCGGACGGGTTCGAGACGGAGATCAGGATGCCCTGGAATCCGGAGTCGCGAATCTGGGGGACGATGCCGTCCAGGACCTGCATCGTGGCGCCGAGCATCTCGAGACGGGTCTGGCCCGGCTTCCTGCTCCTGCCGGCAGTCATGATGACAAAGTGGGCATCGGCGCAGTCGGAGTAGTCTCCGGCGCGGATCGTAAACGACTCGCCGAGGCCGCTAGCGAGATCCTGGAGATCCATGGCCTGGGCCTCTGCTGCCTCGCGGTTCACGTCAATGAGGACGATCTGGTTCACGAGGTGACGGAACATCAGGCAGAGCGCGCAGTGCGAACCGACGCGACCAGCGCCGACGATCACGACCTTGCGGGTATGCATCTTCTTCTCCATGGAGCAACATCCCTTTCCGATAGAAACAGGCAGGCATCGCCGCCTGTACAGATAGCTTCCACCGTGGCCACGATAGCACGCTGGAAGCGCCCCCGTGGCCAGATGCGCACGTAGAGCCGTCTGCCGATTAATTCAGCCCTTCGGGAAATTTCTCCGCTTACCAGATCAGAGCTCTTTCACCTGCACGCCCAGGATCGCAAGGACAAGCGGCGCCTGGCCGAGCGAGACAGAAGCTCCCTTGAGCTCTGCAAACGTATCGGAGATGCGGATGCCGTCGATCGTGGAGGATGAGAGGTCGCATCCCTTGAGGCTCGTGCCGAAGAGCTCGGCACGCGTGAGGTCGGCATCTTCAAATGCAAGGCTTTTCGCCTTCATATGGTCGAGGCTTGCCTCCCGAAGTGCGGAAGAGACGAACTTCACATGCCGTGCCTTCGACTCGGAAAGGTTGGCATAGCCCAGAAGGCACGATCTGAACGAGACGCGCTCGATATAGGACCCATGGAAGTCTGCTCCCGTGAAGCGGCAGTCAGAAAGCCTGCAATCACGCAGGAAGCTTCTTGCCATATGCGCACCCGTGAAGTCGCAGGACGAGAACGTGCAGCCATCGAAGCTTGCCCGCGCCCAGCGGGTATCTGCAAACGAGACCTGGCGGAACGTGCAGCGCTCGAACTCTGCATGGCCAAAGGATCCGGAAAGCGTCTCGCACGCAAACACGCAGCCGGAGATGTCGGCATCCTCTGCCATGAGGAGAACGTCCAGGCTCTCCCCTTCTTCCTCGTCGAAAAGATCGTCCATCTCGTCTGCCACGCGGCTCATGCTGCCTCCCTGCTGTCCTGGACGTACAGCATATACCAAGCAGCCGCCAGACAAGGACGGAGGGGCGCTCGCGCACCCCTCCAGAAACTCTCTCTGTGTCCCGCAATCACGCAGACTTCATGACAATGGAGCGGACAACGCCTGCCACCGCATCGATGGAGTCCAGGCACTCCTCCATGCGGTCGAAGATCCTGAGCCATCCCACGATATGGCCTGGTCTCGACTCCTTCTCTTCCTGGAAGAGCTTCCTCACGCCGTTCTCGTATACGGAATCTCCCTCATCCTCGATGTGTCCCATCGAGATGGCTATCTGCATGCATTCCGGATCGTCCTTGTAGTGCGGAAGCCGGTCAATCATCTCATGCATCTGCTTGGCAGCGATGAGCGTGAGCTCTGCCATCTGGACAGCCTCTGAGCGCATATGGGAGACGTTGAAGAGATCGAGCCTCGTCGAGACGCCCTTCATGTTGTCGACGACGTCGTCCATCTTGAGGGCAAGGTCCATTACATCGTTTCTGTCGAACGGCGTGATGAAGGACGTATAGAGCTCCTTCATGATGGCCTGGACGCGCTGGTCGCATTCCGACTCATGGAGCTTCATCTGCGGAATCATGATCTCCGTCTCGGGATAGCCGCGTATCAGCTTCTCATAGTCGACTGCGCACTCCTCGATCGCAGCTGCAAAGTCCTTGAGCTTCGTGTAGAACGGATCTTCTTTCTTCATGCGGGCCATGGGCCACCATTCCTTTCGAGATAGGGATTCGCGTCTAGAACCACAGGAGGAAGAGCTTGGCGAGGACAAAGCCGATGATGCCGCAGCCCGGGAACGTGAAGAGCCAGGTGTAGACCATGTCCTTCGCAATGGCCCAGTTCACGGAACGCACGTCCTTGGCAGCGCCGGCGCCCATGATCGCGGCGGTCTTCGTATGGGTCGTCGAGACCGGAAGGCCGGTGACCGTGGCAATGAAGAGCGAGGCCGTTGCAGAGACAGAGGCGGCAAAGCCCTGATACTTCTCGAGCGTCACCATCTCCATGCCGACCTTCTTGATGATGCGCTTGCCGCCCACGGCCGTGCCGAGCGCCATGACGCCGGCACAGAGGACCTCGATCCAGAGCGGGAAGCCGCCAAGGTCCGAGATGCTCGTGCCTGCAGAGAGGGCGATGGCAAGCATTGCCGTAGACATGAACTTCTGGCCATCCTGTGCGCCGTGCATGAGGGCAACGCCCGCTGCACCTGCAATCTGCATCGTGCCAAAGAAGTTGTTGGCCCGTCTTCGGTCTGCATGCCGGCAGGCATAGGGGATGATCTTCGCGATGGCCCAGCCTGCAAGATAGCCGAGCACGGTCGAGAGCACGAGGCCGTAGATGACCTTCGCCCATTCAGAGAAATTGACGCCTTCGACGCCGCCCGAGACAGCGATGGCAGCACCGGTGAGTCCTGCAATCAGGGCATGGGATTCGGAAGTGGGGATGCCGAAGATCCAGGCACCGACACCCCAGGCAACGATGCCGACCGTGGCTGCAGCCAGGGCGATGAGCGCTGCATGGGTATCGCCACCGAAGTCGACCATATCGGACATCGTGTCTGCCACGGCTGTCGAGATCATGGTCATGGCTACCAAGCCTACGAAGTTGCAGGCAACGGACATGGCAATGGCATGCTCGACCTTGATCGAGCGTGTGCCCACCGGCTCTGCAATCGCATTCGCGGCATCCGTCGCGCCATTCACGAAGATGGTGCCGAGAACGAGGATGATCACGAGAGCGAGGAAGGGGTTGGCCGAGACCAAAGCAAGGAACTGCGAGAAGGTAATCAAAGGTTGCCTCCACGGGCTTCATCCATCCGCATGTAAAAGTGCAAAAAGCGGCTTACGTAATGGAATTGTACGCATTGCGTAAATCCATCGTAAGCCGCTCGCCGATACCTTACACTCCGCTGACAAAAGAAGTCAGAGCTTCTGCCTTCGCTGTTCCGCCCCTACTATCCCAGCGCCACATCGAGGACCATCATGACGACAAAGCCAAGGGCAAAGGAGATGGTCCCCCAGTTCGAATGCTCCCCTTCGCTCATCTCCGGGATGAGCTCCTCCACGACGACATACATCATGGCGCCTGCTGCAAAGGAGAGAAGGACCGGCATCGCCGAGACGATGACCGAAGAGGCCGCCACGGTGATGATGGCGGCAATGGGCTCGACCGCGCCGGAAAGGACGCCGAGCGCAAACGTCTTAGCCTTGCTCATGCCTTCAGCACGAAGCGGCATGGAGACGATGGCTCCTTCCGGGAAGTTCTGGATAGCGATGCCCAGCGCCAAGGCAGCAGCGCCTGCAAGCCCGACGCCGGCAGAGCCTTCGAGGACCGCTGCCATGACGACACCTACCGCCATGCCTTCAGGGATGTTGTGGATCGTGACCGCAAGCACGAGCTTCGTCGTGCGGGAAAGGCCAGATTTCACGCCCTCCTCCTGTCCATCGAGATGCATGTGAGGTGTCAGCGTATCGAGGATGAGAAGCAGGGCCATGCCGAGAAGGAAGCCTATCGCGCAGGGAATGAAGGCAAGGCTTCCGAGCGTCTCTTCCGCCTGCTCGAGTGCCGGGGCCAGGAGGCTCCAGAACGAAGCTGCAACCATGACGCCAGCCGCAAAGCCCCCGAGGATGCGCTCCGTCCTCTCGGAGAGCCCGTCCTTCATGAAGAAGACAAGCGCCGCACCGAGGCTTGTGCCAGCAAACGGAATGAGGATATAGCCAAGCATCTCTGGTGTCATTTCACGTCCTCCTTCGTGCCTTCCTTCTTCTCCTGTGCATCAAGATATTCTATATAACGCTCTCCCCAGCTGCCCACCGCATCGAGCACCGGCTGGAAGGTCTGGCCAAGCTCCGTGAGCTCATACTCCACACGAGGAGGCACCTCGGGATAGACGGTCCTCTTCACCATCCCTTCTGCCTCGAGCTGCTTCAGCTGCGAAGAGAGCGTCGAGTGCGTAAGCTGCGGCATCCTGCTCTGGAGCTCCGAGAACCGGAGCGTCCCTTCGCTCAGATGATGCAGGATCACGATCGTCCACTTCCCCTGGAGCACCCACTGTGCCGTCACGAAGGGGCAGGTGCCGAAATGCTCTGGCTTCTGTCGTGCCATATCCATCTCCTTTCTGCCATAGGTATCTGAAAACATACCAGGTAGCGAGAAAAAACAGTATTGCTATCGCTTTAGTGTCATTTATAGTACAGGACAACAAGCAAGTCCAGAATTGATACCTGGAAGCGAGATGGTACTTATGAGCACGACCAGCACCGAAACACGCCAGCCCGCCCTCTTCATCGGACACGGCGACCCGATGATGGCACTCAGGCATGACGCAATCTCGGAAGGCCTGGCCTCTGTCGGCGAGCGCCTCAAGGCACACCATCCGAAGGCAATCCTCGCCGTCTCGGCCCACTGGTTCACGCGCGGCACGCTCGTGCAGTCAGACCCGACACCCCGCCAGGTAAACGACATGTACGGCTTCCCGCCTGAGCTCTACGCAATCCACTACCGTCCCTCTGGCTCGAAGGAGCTCACCGAGCGCGTGCTCGAGCTTCTGGGAGATGATGTCGCTGTCGACGATACCTGGGGCATCGACCACGGCGTCTGGACGCCGCTCCATCACATGCTGCCTGAGGCAGACATCCCGGTGGTCGAGCTCTCCGTGAATGGCCTCAAGAATGCCAAGTACGCCTATGAGGTCGGACAGAAGCTCAGCGCCCTGCGCGATGAGGGCTTTGTCGTCCTGGGTTCCGGCAATGTCGTGCACAACCTGCGCGAGGCCGACTGGGAAAACCCGCATGGCACGCCTCAGAACCTCCGCTTCGACGATGCAATCCTCGAGGCTGTGAAGAAGCGCGACGATGACGCTGTCATAGACTTCGAGAAGCTCCCTGAGGCAGCCTACGCCGTGCCGGCGCCAGACCACTTCCTGCCGCTCGTGACCGTCCTCGGCGCAGCCCAGGGCGAGGAGGCAGAAGTCTTCAACCATATCCAGAACCTTGGCTCGATCAGCATGACAAGCTACGCGTTCGGGCTCTGAGAATCGGGAATATAGCAAGAAAGGGGCCGCAATGCGGCCCGAAGGAAAGGAATGATCACCATGGCAGAACCGAAGATCTTGATCGTTGTGGGAACGCTCCGCAAGAACGGCTTCAACGAGCAGCTTGCAGAGAAGATCGAGAAGCTCCTCGAGGGCAAGGCAGAGGTCTCCCGTCTCGACTATGCCGACCTTCCTCTGATGAACCAGGACCTCGAAGACCCTGAGCCTGAATCCGTCAAGCGCATCCGTGACGCCGTACGCGAAGCCGATGGCATCTGGTTCGTGAGCCCGCAGTACAACGGCTCCTATCCGGGACACATCAAGAACCTCGTCGACTGGCTCAGCCGTCCGCTTCCGGGCCAGGGCCGCGACTCTGTCGTCATTGCCGGCAAGAAGGCAACGGTCTCCGGTGCCGGTGGCCGTACCGCCACAGCCGAGATGCGCGAGATGCTCGACAAGCTCCTGCGCTTCGTCGGTGTCCTCGTTATGGAAGAGGGAGAGGCTGGCATCGCCCTCTCCGGCGAGTCCTGGGGCTCCGGCAAGCTTGTCCTCGGCCCTGCTGATGAAGAGGCGCTCGAGGCCCAGGCCAACACGTTCCTCGGCTTCCTCGAGGCATAGAAGCAAGGCCTCTGGCTCAATGACAGGAGGGTCCGCTGCATGCGCTGCAGCGGACCCTCCTTCTTCATCTCTGGAGCTCAGGCTCAGTGGATCATGTTCGTCATGTGGTAGCTCTCACGCTCAGGAAGCCCATAGCGCTCGCGTCCGAGCTCGATCGACCTCATGAGGAAGACCATGTTGCGGGCGAGGTTTCGGGCAACTGCCATGCCTTCCTCATCCTCAGCAGCCTCTCCCCTCTTCTGGCCGAAGACGTCGGTCCAGTAGCTGCCCGAGGCGACTGGCATGCCGGAGATCGTGAAGTACTTGTAGAGCTCATCGAGCGTTGCCACGGTGCCAGCACGGCGTGCGACGGCGATGGCGCCGCCGACCTTCATCCGCTTGTCGAAGTGCGTGCTCATGAAGAGGCGGTCGAGCACGGCAATAATGGTCGCGTTGGCCGAGGCATAGTAGACAGGGCTGGCGACGACCAAGCCCTCTGCCTCCTCGAACTTCGGCGCAATCTCGTTCACGACGTCGTCGTAGACGCACTTGCCGGTCTTTGCGCATCCTCCGCATGCCATGCATCCGCGCACGGCCTTGCTGCCGACAGCGATCTCTTCTGCCTCGACGCCTTCTGCAGCAAAGATCTTCTCCATCTCGGAAAGCGCAAGCGCCGTGTTGCCATGAACACGCGGGCTTCCGTTCAGAAGCACGACCTTCATGTTCCCTCTCCTTCCAGGAAGGCCCCCTCGCCTTCCCGCAGTTCCTAGAATTCCGAAACCTTCTTGCCCGCCAGGATCTCTTCGAGCCTGTCGTGGTCGCCCTGCGTCTTCAGGAGCCTCCGGTAGCGCGAAGCCAGGTCCTGCACGGCGTCGCGCTGGCCGGTGGCAACTGCCTTCTCGAGCGCACGCATGAGGGCGCACTTGCCGGTCTCGCTCGGACCGTAGTGCTCCCCCGCACGCCTGAGGCGGCGCTTCGCCTCCTTGGAGTCGATGCTTGCAAAGACGCCAGGATGATGGAGCCCCTCATCGAGCTGCGCAAGCATCGGATCCACATCGGCGAGTTCGTGGTCGGTATCGAAGTCCTTGAAGGCAACGAGGTGTGCGACGCCGAGCGGAATCCTCTGGGTGTGGATCAGGTTGAGCGCGCGGTAGAAGTGGTAGCCCGCCATATCGATATCGCGGGCAATCAAGGGATAGGTACGCTCCAGTTCCTTCTCGAGCTCATCCTCGTCGCGCTTCATATCGAGGAAGGATGCACGCCTCAGATGAATCTGCGCATTCCAGGGATCCCAGCGAAGCGCCTTTGTCGCTGTGTCGAGGCCTTCGTCGGCACGGTCGAGGTAGTAGAGGCAGTCTGCCTTGAGCTCCCGGCCCAGTGCCTGGACGCCGAGCGATGGCATATACCCATCCGGCTTGAATGAGGCATCCGTGAGCTGTGCCAGCTCGATATCGACCTCGTCCTTGAAGTCATAGACCGAAGGATCTGCATCGGGGCCCTTGTCAGCCAGGTCGTCGAGCACCGTGATCAAGGGCTCGAGCGTATCGAGCGCCAGCTCATAGTGCTCGCGCTGGAACTGGCCTGCCGCCTTCTGGAGCCGGTCCATCTGCTGGAGCGCGAAGACCTGGAGCATCTCCTGAGACTGCTCAGGCGTCATGTGCTCAGGATCGGGGATGGCAAAGCCATCCTCTCCGCGCTCTGCAGCTGAAGGATTGATTGCGTTGTCGAGCTTGGCACGCTCGCGCTCGCGTTCCTTCTTTGCGGCCTCCTGGGCCTTCCTGGCCTCGATCATCTGATTCTGGGCATCTATATCTGCCTTCGAGCGCACCTGGATGCCGTGAAGCTTCTTCGTGCCGCCCTGGGGCTGTCTCAAATCTGGCATGTCTCTCCCTTGCTGGTCCATCCATCAGAGAGAAGCGTACCCGAAGATGGGCGGCTGCAAAGACGTGATGAGGAAGCGCACAGAGAGGCCACGCTCAGTCTGCATCTTCCCCGATATGGACGATCCTGCCGCCGTGGCCTGCTGCAGCAAGACGGTGCGAGACCGATATCGTGGTCCTGCCCTCCGCTGCTGCATCGAGGGCGGAGAGCACCTGCGCTTCAGTTGCCGGATCGAGATGCGATGTCACCTCATCGAGCAGCAGAAGCGGCGGATCGAAGACGATGGCGCGGGCAATGCCCAGAAGCTGGAACTGGCCTTCCGAGAACGTACCCTGCGTGCAGGGCGTCGCCAGGCCCTCTGGCAGGGCAAGAACGCTCTCCCAGAGGCCGACGTGCTCGAGCGCTGCCTTCGCCTGCCCTTCTGTGACGCGCGGATCTCCCAGCGTGAGCTCGTCCAAGACTGTGCCCTGGATCCTCCTGAATCCCTGCTCCACATAGCCCAGAGTCTTCCTGCGCTCATCAGCTGCAAAGCTTCCCGCAGGCTCGCCGAAGACAGAGACTGTGCCGCTATCCGGCTGGTAGAGGCCCATAACGAGATTGAGCACGGTGGACTTGCCAGCACCGGTGCGTCCCATCAAGGTGACGCGCTCGCCCGGCGCAACGCTAAGCGAGAAATCCTCGAGCACCGGCACATCCTTCTTGTAGCCGAAGGTCACATGCGAGAGTGCGACAGCTGCTTGCCTGTCTTCCGCGCCTGTCTTTTCCGGAAGCTTCTCCTCCGGAGCCTCGAGGAGCTCTCCGATGCGGGAGATGGCAGCTCCTGCATCCTGGATGGACTGGATCTCCATGCCGATATCGGAGATGGGCGTGAAGACGTTGCCGACGTAGCTGATGGCCGTGACAGCGCCGCCGACACTGACACCGAAGAATGCTGCCCAGGCACCACCCGAGCCGGCAAGGCCCATCATGAGAGCAATGACAAGAGAGGAGAGGGAGATGACAACAGGAGAGTACACGGCATCGCAGAAGTTCGAGCGGGTCTGCGCCGCAAACCCGTCATCCACCGCCTTGCCGTAGCGGCCTTCCATGAAACGCTCGGCTCCCATGAGCTGCACCATGCGAAGGCAGCGCAGGGTCTCTGGAATCTGCGCGCTCTCGCGGGCGATGGCAGAACGCGCATCGCGCCGTGCCTCTCTCGTCGTCTTCTGGATCCAGCGTGTCCAGAGCGCCACCACAGGAAGCGCGATGAGGACCAGGATGCCGAGGCCGGTGCTTTCAAGGAAGATGGCAATGACGATGCCTATGACCTGAAAGACATCGGTGATCATGCCGACAATGCCAGAGGCGAAGAGTGCCTCGATTGCATCCACATCGTTCACGATGCAGGCAGAGATCGCTCCTGCGTCATGCTCATGGAAATAGGCAGCAGGCAGCCGGTCGAGCTTTCCTGCCATGGCAGAGCGCAGCTTATGGGTGACCTTCTGGCCAAAGACCGCAATGGCTGCTTCCTGGCCAGCTCCTGCCAGGCCCTGACCGAAGACCGCCGCGACATAGAGGATGGCAAGCGTGAGCACGGAGGCATTCTTCGCCACGAGCTCGTCGACGATGAGGCCGAGGATATAGGGCGGCAGGAGCGCCAACACGATGGAGGCTACGATCACAGCAATGAGTGCCGCGGTGAGCAGCACATGCTCCTTCATGCAAGAGACGAAGACAGCACGTACCGGATGCGTCTTTCTTTCGTATGCCTTCTCCATCATGCCTCGCCTCCTTCCGAGACCTCGAAGAGCGCACGATAGGCAGGGCACGTCCCCATAAGCTCTTTATGGGTGCCGACAGAAGCCTTCCCGTCTGCCAGGCAGACGATCTCGGAGAGCTCGGGGAAGTGTGCAAGGCGGTGCGATATGAGGATGACAGCCGTGCCGCCCTCCTTGGCCCAGGACTCCAGATTGCGGAATGCCTCATCCTCTGTCGCCGCATCGAGCGAGGCGAAGGGGTCGTCGAGGATGCAGACGGGACGTCTGTTGCAGAGCGTACGTGCAAGGCCAAGGCGCTGCCGCTGGCCTCCCGAGAGTCTGCTTCCGCCTTCGCCGACAAGGGTCTTCTCCCCTTCAGGCAGAGCCTTGACCTCATCTGCAAGGCACGCTTCCTGAAGCGCTCGAGTGGCATCTGCATCGCTTCCGAGACAGACATTGTCTTCAATCGTGGCATCGAGGAGCTCAGGGTCATGCCCCAGGATGGAAAAGACGCCCTCTCCCTGCGGCGTGACCGTGCCCTCATGAGGGAGCTCTCCTGCTATGCAGCGAGCAAGACAGCTCTTGCCCGAGGCGACAGGACCGCAGACGCCGACAATATCGCCCGGCGCCACAGCAAATGACACGTCCTCAAAGAGCGGCTCCTGCCCCTCCCAGCCAAAGCCCAGGTGCTCGATCCTGATGCCGGAAGGCTCAGCTGCCTTCCGCTCTTCCTCCTCATGCTCTGACAGGTAGCCTTCGATGCGCTTCCAGGAGACCTGGGCTATCTGCACCGCATTGAAGAGCTTGGCTGCATGGGAGGACTTCACGGCGAGCTTCAGGAACACGGAGACATACATCGTAAATACTGCGATATCCCAGGTACCCGAGACGACGTTCTGGGCACCGAGGATGAAGATCGGCAGCACGCCCAGAAGCGCTACTGCCTGGTAGAGCGGCATCAGGGATGCAGAGAGCACATTGGCCTTGGCCTCTGCCTTCTCGTAGCGCGTGAGCTCATCCTCGAAGAGATGGTCACGCACCTCTTCAAGGCCGAAGATGCGGTAGGTCAGCGCTCCTTCTGCCCTGTCGAGAGCCGTGGCAGACATGGCAGAGACTTCCTTCTTCGCCGTTGCCACGGCGCCTGTCACGACACCCTTGAGCCGTGCCGCCAGGATATAGGAGACCGGCGGAAAGATGAGTGCAAGGAGCGTGATGCGCACATCCTGCGCAAACAGCACGACAAGGTAGCTGATCATGACCACACCGGTATCGAAGAGCTCGGTCGTGAACTTGCGCATGCCCTCGACGCAGTCATCCACATCGGAGAGCGCCTTGGTCATGACCTCGCCGCGCTCGGATTCGGTCTTTGCAATCTTGCCGGAAAGGAGATTGCGGTAGAGCGTCTTCTTCATGCGGCGGTCCACATCGTTTGCGAACCTGCGCACATAGAGGCGCTTGAGTGCCCTCATGCCCTGCACGAAGGCGATGGCCAGGACATAGAAGAGGCAGAGCCGAAGCATCGAGGAGGCATCGGAGAGATCTTGGAGGATATCTGCCAGGCACTGTGCCATGAGGCCCTCGAGCCAGGGACCCAGGACCATGCCAACGTTGTAGAGGATGCCTGTGAACGTGACGACGAGAAGCGTCTTCCACTCATCACGGAAATACGTGAGGATGGAGGCCTTCTTGTCTCCTGTTCCGGTGCCCAACGATATCGCCTGCCAAATGACAAGAACTGAAATGGAGCTGCAAGGAAAGCCTACCTTAGCACGCAAAGATAAACAGGAGGCAAAAGCACCAGAATCTGGCGCTCAAGACGCTGCTTCTGCTGAGACGGGTATATAGGCACTTGTATATCACTCAGACAGAAAGCTGATTTCTGCCTGCTGCATCAAGGAGGCAGCATGGAGACTGAACCGCTGCGTGACAAGAACGGCCTCACCGAGGAGGAGTTCCTGGCCGCCTATTCGCCGAAGAACTATCCAAGGCCCTCGCTCACGGCAGATATCTGCGTCTTCAGGAAGAAGGAGGGCAACCTCGAGCTTCTGCTCGTGAAGCGCGGCGGACACCCCTTCCTGGGATGCTGGGCAACCCCTGGCGGCTTCGTGAACCCGAAGGAGACGGCAGACGAAGCGGCGGCACGCGAGCTCGAAGAGGAGACGCATGTGGCAGGTCTCGCCCTCGAGCCGGTAGGACTCTTCAGCACACCAGGCAGAGACCCGAGAGGCTGGACAATCTCCTATGCCTTCTGCGCCCTCGACGACACTGGCGCCATCGCGAAGGCAGGAGACGATGCTGCCAAGGCCATCTGGTTCAAGGTCACACCGAGCCAGAAGGCTGGCAGGACGACGCTTGCGCTCGATGCAGGAGATGCCCATCTCGAGACATCCTTCGCAACTCAGGAAGCCCCTGTCACAGGAAGGCTCCGCCCGAAGGATGTGGAAGGTCAGGGCCTTGCCTTCGACCATGCAGAGATCATAGCTGCGGCCTGGCTGACGCTTCCTGAGAACGTGAGGTCCTGGCGTGCAGACCTTCTCCTATGATGCGGCGATCCAGGCAGTGCCTGAGAAGGGTGGTGCCTATGTCGCCTTTCCCTGCGATATCCGTGCACTCTTCGGCAAGGGACGCCTCAAGGTCCATGCAACCTTCGACGGCGTCCCCTACGACGGCAGCGTCGTGAACATGGGCGTGAAGAACGATGACGGAACGATTTGCTACATCATCGGCATCCGCAAGGACATACGGAAGGCCATCGGCAAGGAGCCGGGAGATACGGTCCACGTGGAGATCGTGCCTGCATAAGATCAGATGATAGAGATAGATATAGAAGAAGGGAGCCTGCCTGAAAGCAAGCTCCCTTCCGCATGCCTGCAATATCCGTCACTCCGCAGCGTACCAGATTGAGAAGGTGCGCCTATTGATCGGCGGCCCTCACGATTAGTGTCCAAACAGCTCATCATGGCTTCCAGTTCGCTCAAAGAATGCAACCTTATCGTTGGATGACCATATGACAAGCCAGTCACCTGCATTCGCGACATGGCACTCCTTGCGCCCCTCCCAATTGCCTGAGAGAGTATGCATACTATGGCGACGTCTCAGCTCTTCAAGCGTGTCAGGAGTGTTCTCGACAACAAGGCCGATGACCTTCTCAAGCTCAGACAGATCCCATCCGCGCCTTCTAGCTTTCTTCTTGAGGTCTCGTCTGAATGCTTTCGAATAGTCAGCAGTGAGCCGAGTCATCACTCCATCGCCGATTCGATGAGGCTATGAGCGTCCGTGAACCTGCCCGGTTTTCCGGAAGCCAGAAATGCATTGCCCTCCGCAATGGCATCAGAGCTTTCAGCATTCGGCTCTTCAGGCGCAAATGTCAGCGGAATGCGGTGTGTGTTGACCATCTGCTTGTAGAAAGCACGCGTAACCGAAGAGAGATCGAGACCATAGTATTCAGCAACTTCCGACGCGTCATGCTTGAGATTCTCATCGAGACGTATGGTAAGTGTGGATGAAGCCATCATTACTCCTTCCAAATGGCGTGTATGTACATCTATATATTTATGTCATTACATTCTATGCCATATATACTGCCCTCATCGGACAATACATATTCATTCAAATCGGATAAATGGCTGAGGACCTCCGGCATAACCGCAGGAATTCCTGTCGCCGCTCCGCTGCATCATATGGATGAACGGCTGATGCATCCGGAGGATCGGGGGACGAGATGGCGAAGGGTCATGCAG
>NZ_JAZGJP010000010.1:0-84232 GCF_036408795.1 Olsenella kribbiana | reverse complement strand
GGGCAAGGACCTCGAGCTCGGCACCGACTACACGCTGGCCTACAGCGGCGACACCACCAACGTCGGCACCGTCACGGTCACCGTCAACGGCACCGGCAACTACTCCGGCACCGTGGCGCAGGACTACAAGATCACGCAGGCTCCGGTCGTCGTGAAGGCAGCGGATGCCTCCAAGAACTACGGCGAGAAGGATCCTGCCTTCTCCACCACGGTCACGGGTCTCGTGAACGGCGAGTCTGAGTCGCTCATCAAGTACGAGCTGACCCGCGAGCAGGGCGAGGCCAAGGGCACCTATGCCATCACCCCGTCCGGCGCCGAGAGCCAGGGCAACTACAGCGTGACGTACGAGAACGGCACGTTCACGATCAACGCCGCCGAGATCAACCCCGACACGCCTGATCCTACCAACCCTGACGCCAAGCGCTTCACCATCAGCAAGCCGGCTGACACCGTGTACAACGGCCTCTCCCAGGAAGAGGAGATCACCGTCCACGATGCAGCCACCGGCAAGGACCTCGAGCTCGGCACCGACTACGAGCTCTCCTACAGCGGCGACACCACCAACGTCACTGACGCAGGTGTCACGGTCACCGTCACCGGCAAGGGCAACTACTCCGGCGCTGTGGCGCAGACCTACAAGATCACGCCTGCCACGCTGACGGTCACGACGCCTGATGCTTCCAAGTCCTACGACGGCACGCCTCTGACCGCTCAGGGCACCATCACCGGCTTCGTGAACGGCGAGACCGCGACCTTCACGACCACTGGCAGCCAGACCGAGGTTGGCAAGTCTGATAACACCTACACGCTCACCTTCGACCAGACGGCAAAGGAGAGCAACTACACTGTCTCCAAGAGCGTCGGCGAGCTTGAAGTTACGGCAGGCGACATCGCTGATACCGATACCTTCACGGTGAGCCAGCCCGAGGACACAACCTACAATGGCCTCGAGCAGAAGCAGCCGGTCACGGTCACCTTCACGAAGAGCGGAGATGCAGTCGATCCTTCCGACTACACCGTCTCCTACTCCGAGGATGTTACGGATGCGGGCACGGTCACGGTGACCATTACTGGCCAGAACAACCTTTCCGGCTCGGTTACCCGCACCTACAAGATCAACCAGGCTACGCTGGATGTCTACACGCCCAGCGCGACGAAGACCTACGACGGCACGCCTCTGACTGACAGCAAGGACGCCCATGTGGACGGCCTGCAGAATGGGGAGACCGTTGACCTCCAGGTAACCGGCTCTCAGACCGAAGTTGGCTCCTCGGACAACACCTTCAGCCTTGCTTGGACCGGTACTGCCCAGGAGAAGAACTACAAGGTTGTGAAGCATCTGGGCACGCTGACGGTGACTGAGGCACCGGCTACGCCTGAGCCGCAGAAGCCCGAGACGCCGAAGGCCGAGCCTGAGCCTGCCAAGCAGGAGACCGCAAAGGTGCCGGATACCTCTGACACCAATGCACAGGCTCCGGTCGGCTTCATGGCTGCACTGTCCGCTGCGCTCATGGCAATGGGCGTGCACCTGCGCCGCAAGAGCAGGGACGACGAGGAGTAAGCGCAATCCGCTTCTCTGAGACCTGAGCTTTGGGAGGGCCATCTGGGAGACCAGGTGGCCCTCCTTCTATGTGTCTATAACTGGCATGCCAGAAAAATGAGAGTAAGAAGGCAGCAATGTAAAGGGGATGCATGGGTGCCAATGGCGGCGCTGATAGGGAAGGCATGCCTTTAAAATCCTTGTATATGCAGGAATATAGGTAGCATGCCAGAGGGTGGCAGCATTGATTGATATGCTCTGCCTACCGTTTGCGGAACAGGCTATTTCTTCCTGTGAGTTTGGTTTATGCTGAAACTAGCATGTTAGAAGTGAGAGGAAAGAGATATCCATGGCACTCCGTATCGTCGATGAAGCAAACCGCTGCCTGCAGTGCAAGCGTCCGCTCTGCCGTGAAGGCTGTCCTATACATACCGCCATCCCTCAGGCAATCGCGCTCTTCAAGGACCGCAAGCTCGAGGAAGCAGGCACGATGCTTTTCCTCAACAATCCTCTGAGCGTCGTCTGCTCCATCGTCTGCAATCACAGCTCGCAGTGCGAGGGGCACTGCATCAGGGGAAGGAAGGACATCCCGGTCCACTTCTCCTCGATCGAGAACTACGTCTCTGAGTCCTACCTCGAGCGCGATCTGTCCCTCATCGCTGACATGAAGGCACCGGATACCGGAAAGCACTGCGCAATCATCGGCTCCGGCCCTGCCGGCATGGCAGCTGCTGTCTGGCTCTCTCTTGCAGGATGCGATGTCACGATGTTCGAGCAGAAGCCTGCCATCGGTGGCGTTCTCGAGTATGGCATCCCTGACTTCCGCCTCCCGAAGCGCTATGTCGAGGCCGTGAGGGAGCTTCTCCTCTCGCTCGGCGTGAAGATGCGCACGGCCACGACGATTGGCGGCGCCCTCAAGATCGACGATCTTCTGCGTGATGGGTATGACAGCGTCTTCGTCGGCACCGGCGCCTGGAGGGCCCGTACGCTTGGCATCCAGGGCCAGGCGCGTGGCAATGTCTATTTCGGTATCGACTATCTCGTGAACCCGGCATCGTGCGAAGTGGGGCCGCGTGTCTCTGTCATCGGTGTCGGCAATGTCGCAATGGATGTCGCGCGTACGGCACTGCGCCGTGGCGCCCGCCAGGTCACGCTCTATTCCAACTGGAATGGCGTGTCGGCAAACTCCGACGAGGTCGAGCTTGCAGAGCTCGATGGGGCAGAGATCGAGTACGGCATGTCCGTCGAGCTTGTGAACGACAAGGGGCCGGTCTTCAGGAAGTCCATCCTCGATGAGGAGGGCAGGTGCGTGGGCGTGGGCGATGAGCGCATCCAGGCTGAGTCCGACACGACGATCTTCTGCGTCTCCCAGGTGCCGAAGAACAAGCTCCTGCTCACGACACAGGGTCTCGAGGCGACGGAGGCAGGAACGCTCAAGACCGACGAGCAGGGGATGACAACAGTCGAAGGGGTGTTTGCTGCAGGAGATGTCGTGACGGGCCCCAAGACGGTCGTGCACGCCGTGGCTGGCACGAAGAAGGCCGTGGCTGGCATGCTTGCCTACATGGGCATCGAGATTCCTGCCTGCCTCGAGGACTCCTTCGCGGAGGTCCTGACGGCAGAGAGGAAGTAGGGCATCTCAAGCCGTGCAGGGACAGGAACCGGGCCGTCTCCAGAAACGGAGGCGGCCCGGCTTGCCTTAACGCTATGGGGCGGTGCCTAGAAGAGCGGTCCCTCTTCGATCATCATCGGCTCGGTCTGGTAGCGCAGCGGCTCGAGCTCGTCGACCGTGTGGTAGCCGGAAGGAGCGGAAAGGACGGTTGGAATGCGCTGGACAATCGTGGCGCAGGTGTGCTCGACGGTAGCCGGCTTGTCTACATGGAAGACGGTGTCAGGCTCGCCGGAGATCTTCCAGTCGCAGAGGTCGCCGTCGTCCGGACCGTAGACCTTGCCGATCTGGGACGTCACGATATCGATGCCCTGATAGGTCTTGGTCGTGACGCGCGTGTTCATGCCGAGGACCTTGCCCTTGGGAACGATGCCGCCCATCGTGTCCGAGTAGGTGTCCTTCTCTGCGATATAGGGGACATTCTCCTGGATGACCTCGGAAATCGTAAGGCCAAGCTCCTGGGCGAGCGCCTCGTTGGAGTTCCAGACATAGGACGGGACGATCTCTGCAGGATGTGCGAGCGTCTGCTCGAACTCCTCAGGGGTGAGTCCTACGCCGTGCGCCTTTGCGAGTGCCATGCCGTACTCATCGACATTGTAGGAGACCGAACCCTCGATCTTGTCGATGCGGTTCACGGCACCGGCGAGAAGGCCGACGATGCGTACCCAGAAGACATCCTCCATGCCGGCACCGACCATCGTGGCGCCCGTGGACTTTGCGATGGAGTCGAGGCGGTTCGTGGAGGCAGAGGACGTGGTCCAGGGGAAGGTTGCCTCCTCGCAGGTCGTGACGACGGAGATGCCGCGGGACAGGCACTTCTCTGCCATCGGCTCGATATCGTCGACAAGGCTGAAGAGCGTGAGGATTGCGATATCCGGAGCGCAGGTGTCGAGCACTGCGTCTGCGTCATCGGAGATCTTGACGCCGAGCTTCACCGGCAGCCCTGCGAAGTCTCCGGCATCCATGCCGATGACCTTGGGGTTCGTGTCGATGGCGCCGACAAGCTGTGCACCATGCTCATGCAGATAGCGGATGGTGTACTTTGCCATCTTTCCACAACCGTACTGGACGACCCTCACTGGCCTGCGACCCATGGCAAACCTCCTCGGACGTGCCACCGCTTGGGGCAGCTGCTTGACGCTTTCTGCGCTTGCCTAGGTTATACCGCCTTTTACCTGCGGCGATACGGTCTGGTTTTTACAAAATGGTGAAGCGGCTATCCTCTGCTTCCATCTCTTGCGTCCGTGTGATGGAGGAAGTCCGTGGCAGAGCGGAAGGTATAGGCGGGGCCGCAGGTGATGAGACGGTGCCAGGCTTCCGAGATGAGCTCGGGGATGTAGGCAGCGTTCGAGATGCCTTCGTCGGAAAGCCCCAGAACGCGGCAGAAGAGGCGCTTGGCGGAAGGGGAGATGTGCCTGTCGCCGAGCGCTATGGCAGGGTCGAGCCTCAGGAAGGAGCGCAGCAGCGCATCCTCGACGCCGGGATAGTCCATGCCCACAGCTTCGACGGTGATGCCGGCATAGGTGAGGCAGCGCTTCGTCTGGGCAAAGAGCACAGATTCATCTTCGATATCGAGACGGTCGATGATGTCTTCCATATCGTTCCAGCGCTCCATGAGAAGGAGCGGATGCTTCTTTGCGAAGGCAAGGCTCTCGTTCGTCGTGTCCTCGCGGTAGCAGTAGTAGCACCTGTCGATATACGCGATGCTCGGCGTCTGGCAGAGCGTCTCGATCAGGAAGGGGTTGTCTGCCCAGCCGGCACCCGGTATCTCCATGAACCGAATCCGCTTCTCGTCGAGCCATTCCTTCCGGTAGAGCGCAGACCAGATGGCAGGGTGGTGGAGCAGAAGCTCCGGTGCCTCTGCGATAGCAAAGGGCTGATGCCTGGGATGCACGCGTCCCTTGTAGGCGCAGGGCACCTTCATCGTGTGTTCGGGGTCCTGGTCGAAGACGCGCCAGTAGGCTGACTTGATCACATCGACGGGGCTCTCAAGGGTGTCTGCAAGGGCAAGAAGGTCTGCAAAGAACGCAGGCTCGATCCAATCGTCGGGCTCGACGATTGCGATGTAGTCGCCTTCGGCCATATCGATGCCGCGGTTGCATGTTGCGCCGTAGCCTTCATTCTGCTTGTCTATGACCCTGATCCGGGGGTCTCTTGCTGCATGGGCCTGCATGACGGCGAGAGTGCCATCGGTCGAGCCGTCATTCAGCGCCAGGATTTCGATGTCGGGATAGGTCTGGCGCTCGATCGAGGAGAGTGCCGCATCAAGCGTGCGCTCGACATTCATGCTCGGCACGATGACAGAAACCTTGTGATGCATGCATCCTCCTCAAGAAGGCGACAGATGCACTCATGATACGCCTTGCACGTGCAGGCTTATGGATGCTCAGCTCCCAGAGGGCAGGCCTTCTTCCTGAATGCAGCTCCGGCGTATAATGGACTGACACATGACGGGAGCTGAGGAGTTGGGTATCTGCATGGAGCGCCTTGCAATGGTGATCGTCACATACAAGCGTCAGGAGCTGCTCGAGCGGCTCTTTGCCTCCATCCTGAAGCTCACCGAAGCCCCCTGGCGCATCGTCGTCGTGGACAATGAGAACTCGGAACGCACCTCTGGCATCGTGAAGCAGTTCGGGCAGGAGTGCACGGAGCTCTGGGGTACGACAGAGCCTGATGAAGAGGGTGGCACAGCGCGTGTCGTCTACTTCCCGCAGGCAGAGAACATCGGCGGTTCGGGTGGCTTCTCCCGCGGTGTCGGCAAGGCCTATGCCTTAGGCGCTTCCTGGTTCTGGGTCATGGACGACGATGTGAGCGTCCTTCCCGATGCGGTGACAGCCCTGGGCAAATGGTCCAAGCGCTTTGGCGCCATCCAGGGACAGCGCTACGATGCAGATGGCGGCCACTTCTTTTGGCAGTACCGCTTCAATACCGCTCTTGCTATCTACAACCCCTTCTCTCCTTCAGGCTGGAAGCCGGGAGAGGAGTACAAGGAGTGCAATGCGCTCTGCTTCGAGGGAGGCTGCTTCAGCCGTGAGGTCGTAAAGAAGATCGGCCTTCCCGACGAGCGCTTCTTCATCTATCTCGACGATGCGCTCTATGGCTACCTTGCAAGCAAGGTGACGACCGTGGCCTTGGTGCCGGACTACGTCGTGAAGCGCGAGCGCGAGGTGCAGAACCAGAGCATCGGATCCGTCCGCCAGCTCAACTCGACAAGCGACATGACGCGCTACTACATCACGAGGAACAGAGGCTATCTGGCCCGCTACTTCCAGCTCTATGGGGACTACAACCCCGTGGGCTATGCGTTCGGCACGCTCCTCAACTTCGCGAAGGAGCTCATCCGTCTGGGGCTTGTGGACAGAGGCCACTTCTCCTCGAGCTGGGCGAGGCTCTGGGCTGGCTACAAGGATTCCAAGACGATTCTGCATGACAAGGACTGGAAGCCAATGCCGCCTCTGGCATAGTCTGAAACGGGCCCTCAGAAGCTCTGGGAGCTATTTCTGTTCCTTCTCTGCCTGTGCCGTCTTTCTCATCCAGGCAAAGATGTACTGCTGCTGTATTCCGCCGTATGCGGGGTCCCATTCGATGCCGTAGCGCTCCTCTGCCTTCTTGATCCAGGTATCCCTCGGCACCGCTTCGAGGTATCCCAGCCCATAGAGGCAGATGCAGCTTGCGACCTTGGGGCCGATGCCGGGGATGCTCTCGAGCTCAGCCATCTCATCCTCGAGCGTGGCGCTCGAATCGTCGAGACAGACGGGGTGCCAATGGATGGACGCACGTGTCAGCGCTTCGAGATAGGGGAGACGGTAGCCGAGCTTCAGGCCCTTCGCATAGGATTCGTCAGCCAGAAGCTTCGCAAGCTGGCGGGGACGCGGAACCGTGCCATGCGCTGCGTCCATGAGCATGTCCACCGCATGCTGGATGCGCGGGATGTTCGAGTTCTGGGAGATCATGAACGAGACCGCGGTATCCCACCAGTCCTGGGAAAGCACGCGGATGCCTGAGCAGAGGCTCAGCTGCTCATCTGTGAGCGGAAGGCTCTGGAGGATTGCTCCATAGTCTTGGTCGAGCGCAAGGTAGTGCTTCCAGTATGCAAGCGCGGATGGCGCAGGGTTCGCGCCTGAAGGCGTGAGAATCGTGAGCATCGATCCCTTCTGCGAGGCAATGCAGCGCTTCGTGCCGGAGGAGATGAGATAGCGGGCATCTGTGCGCCCACGCTCAAGCTCATGCCAGGTGAAGACCTGGCCCGATGCTGCAATCTCCCTGAGCGAGAGATTGTCTGTCACAAACGTAGCCACGCTGGCCTCCTTTGCATCTGCTCCATCTTCTGCCAAGAGATTCCCGTGCGCAATGGGCGAGGATGCGTGTGCGCCTGTCTGCTCTGAGTTGCTGCAAGATGAGTCTTTTCCCTATGCTTGTCCTCAAGAAAGGAGCTTTCCATGGATGCTATCAGGGATACGACCATTGCCCGCGACCTTATGGGCCGCCTCATCGTGCCTGAGGCAAAGTTTGCCCGCTATCGCCTCCGCGAGTATGAGGATGGAAGGATCCTGCTCGAGCCGCTCGACCCGAGCGAGAAGGTGGAGGCAGAAGAGCGGGCCGGCATGCGTGCAGCCTTGGGCAGGCTCGGCCTCGGCACCGCCTCGGTGCCCTCTGCGGGCGCGGAAGGGGCAGCAGCTGCCAGCACGCAGTAAGAGAAAAGGAGGCCGCCCGAAGGCGGCCTCCCCGAGGTGCTTTTTGCTTGTGCGTCTGCCTTACTCGGCAAGCGGTGCAAGCTTCTTCGTGATGTCAGCTGCTGCAGACTTGCCGGCACCCATGGCAAGGATGACGGTAGCAGCGCCGGTCACGATGTCGCCGCCAGCCCAGATGCGAGGATCGGACGTCTGGCCCGTAGCCTCGTCGGCGACGATGTAGCCCCACTTGTTGATCTTCTCGGGGCCGATGAGCTTGGCGATCGGGTTTGCGTTCGTGCCGATGGCAGAGATGCCCAGATCGCACGGCAGCTCGTCGATGGAGCCCTCGATGGGGACAGGACGGCGCCTGCCGGAAGCATCGGGCTCGCCGAGCTTCATGTTCTGGACCTTGACGGCGCACACAGCGCCATCCTCGCCGGCGACGAACTCGATAGGAGAGGCGAGCTCGTGGATCTTGACGCCCTCGGCCTTTGCATGCTCGACCTCAGCGCGACGGGCAGGCATCTCAGCCTCGGTACGGCGGTAGCAGAGCGTGACCGTCTCGGCGCCCAGACGCAGTGCCGTACGGACGGAGTCCATTGCGACATTGCCGCCGCCGAAGACGACGACGTTCTTTGCGCGCTTGGTCGGCGTGTCGTACTCGGGGAAGCGGTTGGCCTTCATGAGGTTGACACGCGTGAGGTACTCGTTCGCGAAGAAGACGTTCGGCAGGTTCTCGCCCGGGATGTTGAGCATCTTCGGCAGGCCTGCGCCCGTCGCGATGTAGAGGGCGTCGAAGCCCTGTGCGAAGAGCTCGTCAGCATCGGTGATGCGGCCGACGACAGCGTTGTACTCGAACTTGACGCCGAGCTTCTCGAGGCCGTCGATCTCGCGCTTCACGACTGCCTTGGGCAGACGGAACTCAGGGATGCCGTAGGCAAGGACGCCGCCGCCCGTGAAGAAGGCCTCGAAGACGGTGACATCGAAGCCGTTGCGGGCAAGCTCGCCGGCGCAGGTGATGCCGGAAGGACCAGCACCGATGACAGCGACCTTCTTGCCGTTCTTCGGAGCCATCTTCGGCTCGGAAGCGAGCTCAGGCTGGTCGCCCAGGAAGCGCTCGAGCTGGCCGATAGCAACAGGCTCGCCCTTCTTGCCACGGATGCACTTGCCCTCGCACTGGTTCTCCTGCGGGCAGACGCGGCCGCAGATGGCAGGGAGCATGGACTGCTCGTGGATGATGTCGAGGCCACGGCCGAACTCCTCGTTGCGGATGGCTTCGATGAAGGCAGGGATGTTGATGTTGACCGGGCAGCCATCGACGCAGAACGGCTTCTTGCAGTCGAGGCAGCGGTTTGCCTCGGCGAGAGCCATCTCCTTCGTGAAGCCCTTGTCGACAGGACGGAAGTCCTTTGCGCGCTCGACGGGATCCTCCTCGTTGGCAGGCGTGCGCGGAGACTTCATATCAGGGATATAGCGGCCATTTACCTGTGGCATGCGCAGATCGCCTCCTCATAGGCGTGAAGTGCCTGGCCTTCCTCGGTACGGTATGCAGCCTGGCGTGCGCGCAGGTCGTTCCAGTTGACCTTGGAGGCATCGAAATCGGGACCGTCGACGCAGGCGAACTTCGTCTCGCCGCCGACCTCGACACGGCAGCAGCCGCACATGCCGGTGCCGTCGACCATGATCGGGTTCAGCGATGCGGTGATCGGGCAGTCATGCTTCACAGCCGTGAGCGTTGCGAACTTCATCATCGGCACAGGACCGACGCAGAAGATGTGGTCGATCTGGCCAGCCTCGAGCAGGCGCTCCTCCGGTGCCGTGACGACACCCTTCTCGCCGTAGGAGCCGTCATCCGTCGTGATGTGGATGTGGTCATCCGGCAGGATGGAGCGGAACTGGTCCTCGAGCAGGAGCAGGTCCTTCGTGCGGGCACCCATGATTGCATGGACGTCCTTGCCCTCCTTGACGAGCTTGCGGGCAATCGGGAATGCGATAGCGAGGCCAACGCCTCCGCCGATGACACCCCATTTTCCATCGCCGAACTCGCTCGGCTGGCCGAGCGGACCCGTGACATCCTCCAGCGAATCTCCAACCTCATAGGTGGAGAGCATCTTCGTGGTCTTGCCGACCACCATGAAGATGAACTCGACCCAGCCCTCTTCGGGGTTCCAGTCCGCGAACGTGAACGGGACACGCTCGCCCGTCTCGTTGGCGCGCACCATCAGGAACTGGCCAGCATGTGCATGCTTTGCCATCTGCGGTGCCTCGATGCGGAACTTGAACACCTTCTCGGAGAACTGCGTCTTTTCGAGGATCTTGTACATTGATGAACTCCTCTCCAAAAACGTCCATAGGATGGTCTGGGCCTCTTCCCTTGGGCCGTCCCATCAATTCACCAACATGCCCATTGTAGCGGTCAGATAAGCATGTCTTCTGCATGATTTGCAGCAATCGGTGCCATATATGCAGAGCATGGCATCAATCCTGGGTACTTCATCCAAGCCGTGTGGACTCTGCTGCAAAGCCCTTCTGGATCACGCGCTCAACGACGTCTGCAGCGTCCTGTGCCTCGATCTCGAACGACTCGAGCTGGGTGCCCTTCAAGGGGCGCAGCGCATACTGCGCGACGCTCATGCGTCCGGGAGGCCTGCCCACGCCGAAGCGCAGACGGCAGAAGTCGCGGCTTCCCATCTTCTGGATGATGGAGCGCAGGCCATTGTGTCCGTCGTGGCCGCCGCCGAACTTGAGAACGAGCTTCGTGTCCGGCACATCGACATCGTCGTGCACGACGAGGAGCTCCTCCGGTGCGATCTTGAGCTGTCTCACGAGCTTCGAGATAGGTCCTCCGACCTCGTTCATGAAGGTCTGGGGACGCGCAAGGAAGACGTCCTTCCCGGCAATCTTCGTCTCTGCCACCATCATGCCTGCCTGGCTCTTCCAGTAGCGTGTTCCCGCATGTTCTGCGAGCACATCGATCGTGGCATAGCCGGCGTTATGGCGGGTCTTCTCGTATTCGGCGCCCGGGTTTCCGAGGCCGACGACGAGACGTATGTCTTTGGGTTCTGGCATGGCAACCTTTCCGTTTCAGGGCCTCTCCATCATCTCAAGCATATCCTCCTCGCGGGAGGGAGAGCGAAGACTAAATGCCGCCACGTTTCCTCCCTGCAAGGACAAAGCATCAGAGGCCGTATTCAGGAAGGAAGCTCTTCCAGCTGTCTTCCCATCGGAAGCTGCCTCCGGCTGCCCGTGCTCCGATCTCGAAGTGGAGACGGACGATCCCCAAGTCCACTGCGGAGAAGGGGCCGCCCTTCGAGCGGATCGAGACAAAGGGGATGCCATCCTGTGTCGTGCGTCCTGCCCAGCCGATCTCGAAGCTCTGCTGGTTCATTGCGGTAGGTGCCTTGAGCGTCGCATCCACGCCTGCGCCGAACCAGGCAGGAACCTCGGTGCCTTCCGGGATAGAAGTCACGGTATCTGCGCTCTTGGAGCGGTGGGCATGCCCTTTGCCTTCCCCATGGCCAAGCGCCACGACGAGCACGAGCCTGTCGTCTGCCGAGGCCATCCTCTTCACGAGGCGGCGCTTGAAGGTGCCGCCGACCCAGCAGCTGGAAAGGCCCAGCTCCTGCGCTGCCAGGACGATTCGCTCGCCGAAGTAGCCGCAGCGCTGCTCGAGAGAAGGGGCAGGCGTGCCGGCAAGGACAAGATAGTTCGAGACGTTGCGGAACTTGCCGTAGTGGGCAAGAAGTGAGCTGAAGGCTTCCGGCTCGTCGACGACAAGGCGCATATGGAGATTGCCTGCCTCGTTCGAACGGGCGATCTCCTGGCTTAGGGCTGCGCGCTCCTCCTCTGAAAGAGGGACTGCGGTGTAGCTCCTGGCCGAATGCCTGGCTTCTATTCCGTCATTGAAATCCATGAAGTTCCTTTCTGTTCCGGTGTCTGCTTTCTTACTACCCGAAGCAGATGCGCCCCCCGTTCTCTGCGCCATTTCCATGGAGCGTGCGGATGGGGACGGGCCGGCCATGAAATGGCCTGTACGCGACCGGTGTGGACCAGTCGGCAGGCGGCAGGGGAATGCAGGTTTCATGCCATGCTTTGAAACAAATGGGTCATATGTTTCATTGAACATGATTAAGACATAACATGTACATAAATCGCCGGAAACCTTCTGGAAGCAGCCGGCTGCAACGATGGTTGGACAATGAGATCGGAACTCGGAAAGGGGTGCAAGGTGCCTTCAGGACGCGTTTTGAGAGCGCAGGGAGGCAAGGCGTCCCCCGAAAGCGGATCTGCGATTCACGGCTTCCGTGTGCACCTCGAAGAGTACCGTCCCCTTGCAAGCTCGGCCGAGCGCAACATCGTGAACTTCCTGCTCGAACATCCGGGGAATGCCGTGGGCGTCTCGGCACACCGTCTCGCGGAGCTCACCTACACCTCGCCCTCGACGGTCGTGCGCCTGTCGCGCAAGCTTGGCTTCACGGGCTACAAGGAGCTCCAGCAGGCACTGCTCTATGAGCTTGCGGTAGCGGAGAAGAGCAAAAACATCGTCTCCGAGGGGGTCATGTCGACCGATTCCACGCAGGACATCATCGACAAGGTCACGGCCCGCAATGCCTCGACGCTTTCGCTCACGCGTGACGGCCTCGACCCCGCTGCCATAGACAGGACGGTCGAGCTCATCCGCACGGCACCGCGCATCAGCCTCTATGGGATTGGCGCCTCCCTCATGGTTGCCCATGACCTGCAGCTGAAGCTCCTGCGCCTGGACATCCATGCCGATCTGATCGATGACCTGCACTCGCAGCTGGTCTGTGCGAAGAACGAGCGTCCCGGCGATCTTGCTCTTGTCATCTCCTATTCGGGCATGACAGAAGACATACTGCGCTGTGCCCGGACGGCAAAGGCAAGGGGTGCCACGATCGTCTCCATCACGCGCGGCAGCTTCTCGTCGCCGCTCGTGAAGCTCTCCGATGTCGTGCTCGGGGTCGCGGCGACAGAGCTCGTGCTCAGAAGCGGCGCGATGTCCTCGAGGATCGCGCAGCTGAACGTCGTGGACGTGCTCTTCACCGCCTACGTGAGCAGCAACTACGAGAAGAGCATGGAGCGTCTCTCGAAGAACTGGATCAAGAGGAGCGAAGTGCCGGAAAAAGAGGCAGGCACCGAAGAGGGTGCCGGGCTTGGATAGAAGACAGAAGTGCAAGGAGAAAGGAGCGGAAAGGGCAATGGCAGAGGAAGAGAAGCCTGCGATCGACCTCGGGAAGCTTTCGACCGAAGCGCGCAATCCCCGGACCATGCATCTCGACGAGATGAGACCGCGCGAGCTTGTCGAGGTGATGAACTCGGAGGATGCAAAGGTCGCAACTGCCGTGCACGACGTGCTCGGCGAAGTTGCCACGGCCGTGGAATGGGCACGCGATGCGCTTGCGGCAGGCGGCAGGATCGTCTACTTCGGGGCTGGCACCTCGGGCAGGCTCGGCGTGCTCGATGCGGTCGAGTGCCCGCCGACATTCGGCGTCTCGCCCGATAGGGTTGTCGGCCTCATCGCAGGCGGGGAGCATGCATTCGTGCGTGCTGTCGAAGGGGCGGAGGATTCGCTCACGCTCTGTGCAGAGGAGCTCGATGCGCTGCATCTGGGACCGCATGACCTTCCCATCGGCATCGCTGCCTCGGGACGGACACCCTATGTGATCGGCGGGCTCAGGCATGCGCACGAGCTCGGCTGCCGCACGGTGGCAATCGCCTGCAACAAGGGGTCAGATATCGGAAAGTGTGCAGACCTCGCAATCGAGCCCTGCTGCGGGCCGGAAGTGCTGACGGGATCTACCCGCCTGAAGGCCGGCACGGCACAGAAGATGATCCTCAACATGATCTCGACCGGAGCTATGGTCGGCTGCGGCAAGGCATACGAGAACCTGATGGTCGACGTGCAGCAGTCGAACGAGAAGCTCGAGGTCAGGGCACAGAACATCGTGATGGCCGCCACGGGCGCCGACCGCACTGAGGCGGAGCGGGCGCTTCAAGAGGCGGGCGGCTCTGCGAAGTGCGCGATTGTCTCGATCCTGGGAGATGTTTCGGCAGACGAGGCGAAGCGCAGGCTCGCTGTCTGCGGCGGCAAGGTCCGCCAGGCTCTCAGGGAGAGCTGAACATGGCATACGGCGGACGGCAGATGGGGACTGTCCGCTCGGCAAAGCAAGACGAGGAGGAACAATGAGCAAGGATTTCGAAGGGATTGCCAAGGGCGTCCTGGCCGCTGTGGGCGGCAAATCCAACGTCGTGGGCAACATGGCGTGCATGACAAGGCTGAGGGTGAAGGTAGCAGATCCCTCCAAGGTCGACGAGGCAGCGGTCAAGCAGGTCGAAGGCGTCATGGGCCTTGTCGCTGACGGAGACCGCTATGAGATCGTCTTCGGGCCGGGCACCGTGAACAAGGTCCTCGAGCCGTTCTCGAAGCTCACCGGCATCAAGCCGGACGATATGGCTGATGTCGTAAACGATGCTGCCGCGAGGAACAAGGCAGCACAGAAGGCAAAGCACGACAAGCCGGTACAGCGCTTCCTCAAGAAGATCGCGAACATCTTCGTGCCGCTGCTGCCGGGCATCATCGCCGCTGGCCTCATCAACGGCATCGCCAATGTCATCAATGTCTCGAGCGGCAATGCATTCGCAGGCGTCTGGTGGTACCAGTGCATCCGCACGATGGGCTGGGCACTGTTCCTGTATCTGCCGCTCTTCGTCGGCATGAATGCCTCCAAGGAGTTCGGAGGATCCGGCATCCTCGGCGCCATGGCAGGTGCGCTTTCCATCGCGAATGCTTCCATGCCGCTTCTGCTCAAGACTGCTGACGGCGCTGCAGCCGTGAACCTGCCGATTGCCGTGCCGGTTCCGTCCTTCGCCCAAGGCGCCTTCGCGATCAACTTCTCGACGGTCTACAACCCGTCTGCAGGCGGCCTTCTGGGTGCCCTCATCTGCGGCATCTTCTTTGCATGGCTCGAGAAGAAGTTCCATAAGGTCATGCCGAGCGCGCTCGACACGTTCCTGACGCCGCTCTTCACGGTCTGCATCGGCTCGGTCGTCTCCGTGCTCGTTCTGCAGCCGGTCGGCGCCTTCCTCACCCAGGGCATCTTCTTCGTCCTGTTCTTCTTCTACAACGTGCTCGGCGTCGTCGGCGCCTATCTTCTGTCTGCAACATTCCTGCCGCTCGTCGCGGTCGGCCTGCACCAGGCACTTACCCCGATCCATGCAATGCTCAACGATCCTGCGGGTCCGACCGGCGGCATCAACTATCTGCTCCCGATCCTCATGATGGCAGGCGGCGGCCAGGTCGGTGCCGGCCTTGCCCTCTACGTGAAGACGAAGAACACGCGCGTGAAGACGTACCTGCGCGAGTCCATCCCTGTCGGCATCCTCGGTGTCGGCGAGCCTCTGATGTATGCCGTGACGCTGCCGCTCGGCAAGCCCTTCGTGACAGCCTGCCTGGGATCGGGCGTCGGCGGCATCCTTGCCTGGCTCTTCCATCTCGGCACGGTCTCCCAGGGCGTCTCGGGCCTCTTCGGCCTTCTGATCGTCGTTCCGGGCACGCAGGGGCTCTATGTTGTTGCGATGCTTGCAGCCTACGCAGCAGGCTTTGCCCTCACGTATTTCTTCGGCGTGGACGAAGACCGCATCAACGACGTCTTCGGCAGCGAGGCATAGACTTCTATCTGTACCGAAACAGGTTCTGGCATGCGGACCTGCAGGAGCAATCCTGCGGGCCCGCTTTCTGAAGAAGAGCGCTTCCGCTCCTGGATGGAGGACTGTTCATGGAAACAGGCATTTCCCTGTATTTCGCATCGGGCTATCTGGCAAACGCCGCGGTCGTGGAGAAGGCATCGCTTGCGGGAGCGAAGTATGCCTTCACCTCGTTCCATATACCGGAGGAGTCGGGCCTCGATTTTGCGCAGGAGGCAAAGAGGCTGATCGCTCTGTGCCGCGACCATGGGCTTGCCCTGATTGCGGACGTGTCGCCGGCAACGCTTGCCAAGCTCGGATGCAGGGACTTCGGCGATGTGGGCCGTCTCGGTGTCGAATATATCCGTCTGGACGATGGCTTCGATGCACGTCAGACGGTCGAGCTCTCGAACTTCTTCCATGTGGTGTTCAATGCCTCGACGATCTCCGAATCCGACATTGCGCAGTGGCGTGCAGCAGGTGCAGACTTCAGCCGCTTCGCTGCCTGCCACAACTTCTATCCGAAGCCTCTGACAGGGCTTTCCATAGAAGATGTGGTGCGGACCAACCAGAGGCTCAAGGCACTCGGGTTTGAGGTGATGGGGTTCGTGCCCGGCGACAGGGAGCTCAGGGGGCCGCTTCATGAGGGGCTGCCGACCGTCGAGGCACATAGGGGAGATGCCGGCGACAGGCTCTTCCTCGATATGCTCGAGCTTGCATCGGCAGGCTGCGATGCGGTGCTAGTCGGGGATCCGGATGTCTCCAAGACGGTCTGGAAAAGGATTGCCGGCATCTCCCAGAATGTGATCGACCTCGCAGCAGAGCTCGCAGAGCCCTATCAGTCGCTCTTCGGCCGTCTGCAGCATGACCGCCCTGACTCCTCGCCCTGGATCGTGCGCTCGCAGGAGTCGCGCCGCTGGAAGGATGTGGAAGCACCAAAGCCCTCCCAGGACGTACGCGACATGGATGTCCATGCGGGAGATATCCTCATGAGCACGACGGCATATGGCCGCTATGCAGGCGAGCTCGAGATTGCGCGCCAGAGCTTTGCGCTCGACAGGCGCGACGTCAAGATCGGCCGCATTGCGGAGCCAGATCTCGCACTGCTGCCCTATATCAGGCAGGGTGCTGGCTTCAGGCTCGTCAAGGACAAGGCATAGGCTTTCTCTGCAGGGCGCTCCTGCCGCCAGTGCTGCTGCTCTGTGGCGAGCCGACCAGCCTCGTCAGGCGAGATGCAGAAGTCCGGCGCCGCTCAGGGCGCTGCCGAGGCAGCAGCGCCCCACGAGCATGTGCGGCTGTTTCGTCCGGCGAGATGCGCGGACTGAGCACGCAAGGGCGCATTCGTCCTCTGCTGAGCTGAAAGACGGGCACGCTCTCACTCCGCCTCGAGGAAGCCGCCGGTCTGGCGCTTCCAGAGCTCTGCGTACGTGCCGCCTTCCTGCACGAGCTCTGCGTGCGTGCCATCCTCCACGATCCTGCCGCCGGCAAGCACGACGATGCGGTCGAGGGCTGCCACGGTGGAGAGGCGGTGGGCCACCACGATTGCAGTGCGGCCGCGCATGAGGTTTCCGAGGGCTTCCTGGACAAGGGCCTCGGATTCGCTGTCGAGGGCGCTTGTCGCCTCGTCGAGCACGAGGATCGGGCAGTCTGCAAGGATGGCACGGGCGATGGCCACGCGCTGGCGCTGTCGCGGTCTCGTGCAGGCAAGTCTGCCTCACAGGCATGTCAACGTCGCGTGGCGCCAACCATGGTGTCGAGCCCGGTGGGCAGGCGGTCTGAATTCAGTACTCCGCCAGTGCCCTGTTCCCGAGCTTCAAAGCTACGTTTGTCCAGTACCTGAGCAGTTGCGCATGACCCGCGCATCATCTAATTCTCTCGACATGAAAGCGCACAAGTTCCCGGCTGAGAGCGCAAAACAGTTGTCTATTTCACGTCCACCCGATTGATGATATGGCAATCTTGCTGGCAGTCCGCCATCCATTCTGCTTACGACAGTTGATATAATTGCAGAAAAAATGTAAACTTGCATTGAAGATGAAATATTGCAATGCATGTGTGGGGGTCAATGGTGGAGTACCTGGAATACCTCAGCGATGCACTCGGTCTCGCGCTGAGACGAACTTCCTGGGACCGAGCAAGGACGCTCCCGCTCTACTTGGGCACGGCAGCAGACTACGAGCTCTGTAGCTGCGATGGGACGGACTTCCTAGTTGCGCTGCCGAGGGGAGGCCAATCCCTGCCGGAGCTCAAGCGTGTCGTCGCGCAGATCGCACGGTTCACGGAGCTGCCCGTCGCGCTCGCGTCGGACCTCATCGACTCCCGCCAGCGCCGCGCGCTCGTCGCGCGGGGCATCCCGGTCATCGTTCCCGGAAGGCTCGCGTACCTGCCCTTCCTGGGGTTTGCCGCGCAGGCGGAGGCGAAAAGGCGTGCGCTTGGCGGCACGCTCACGCCAAGGGCACAGGCGGCGCTTGTCACGATGATGGCAAACCCTGCGATCTCGACCTCAATCGGCCTGAGGGAGGTGACGCGTATGACAGCAAGCTCCGCAAGCCGTGCCATCGATGAGCTGGCCCAGCATGGTCTGATCGAGCGCGGCAAAGATGGCCGCGAGGTCACTTTCGACTATGACAGAGGGAGGAACGCCCTCCTGAAGCAGGCGATGCCGCTGCTCAAGAGCCCGGTCGCGGCTACAATCTGGGCTCGGCACACGGATGCCCTGGCGGCATTGCCCGATGCTGGCGAGACGGCGCTGGCGGATCGTTCGATGCTTCTTGCCCCCGCCATCGGCCAGAAGGCGTTGGCCAAGGCCCGCCTCGCGGAGCTGGGGGTGGATGAGGTCCTGGAAGGCGAGCTGTCGGACGGGGAGACCGTCGAGCTACAGCTTTGGTCCTACGACCCGCTGGTGGCAGGCCTCGGGCGCGTCGATGACGTATCGCTTGCCCTGTCCCTCGCAGGGTTGGGAGACGAGCGTATAGATGGTGAGCTGGACGATCTCTTCGGCGAGGAGGGGCTATGGCGATGAGCGGTGTCTACGGGCTGGGGCGATTCGGCGAGTACATGGCGGGGCTTGAGGAGCACTACGCCGTCATAGGCGGCACCGCTTGCGACATACTGCTGAACGCGTCGGACCTGCCGTTCCGCGCGACCAAGGACATAGACGTTGTGCTCATGGTAGAAGATCGTCCAGCAGAAGTCGGTCGGGCAATCTGGAAGCTCTTGTCGGACGGCGGCTACGCTGTGGCGCGCAGGGGTACGGAAAACGCGCACTTCTATCGCTTCTCGAAACCGGCCGCATCCGGCTTTCCCTCGATGGTGGAGCTCTTCGGCACCGAGCCGAACTTCATCACGGAGCCCGACGGCCTTGAAATCGTGCCAGTGCCCATGGGGGAGGACGTGTCGAGCCTCTCAGCCATCCTGCTCGATGCCGACTACTACTCGTTTATGTGTGGTGGACGCAAGGTCGTGGATGGGATCTCCGTACTAGGTGAGGCTTATCTGGTTCCATTCAAGGCGAAGGCGTTTCTGGACCTCCGAGAACGCAGGGCGTGTGGAGAGCACGTGGATAGTAAGGATCTGCGGAAGCACAAGAATGACGTCTTCAGGCTGCTGCAGCTCTTCACGCCCGAGACGACTGCGCCCCTTCCAGACTCCATAAGGGACGACATGTCCCACTTCTGCAATATCATGAGCGAGGAAGGTGTGCCTCTCAGGCAGATTGGCGTAAGGATGACCTTGGACGAGGCGCTGGGACAGATTGCCCGCTCATACGGTCTATAGAAGACCTTGTTCATTATCGGAGTCAGCGCTCTGGGAGGTTGGGCCCCATTTCAATCACTGCCATCTGGCAAGGAATGGCCAGAATGCTTGTAGCGTGGGAATCTCAGGCCGCACTTTTCGGGCTCCCATGCCTTTAGGCGGCGAACAGTCTGAAGGGTGATTTGCCGCCGCCTAAAGGGACTCGGTTGCAGCGTGTGCTCACTCCGCCTCGAGGAAGCCGCCGGTCTGGCGCTTCCAGAGCTCTGCGTACGCGCCGCCTTCCTGCACGAGCTCTGCGTGCGTGCCATCCTCCACGATCCTGCCGCCGGCAAGCACGACGATGCGGTCGAGGGCTGCCACGGTGGAGAGGCGGTGGGCCACCACGATTGCAGTGCGGCCGCGCATGAGGTTTCCGAGGGCTTCCTGGACAAGGGCCTCGGATTCGCTGTCGAGGGCGCTTGTCGCCTCGTCGAGCACGAGGATCGGGCAGTCTGCGAGGATGGCACGGGCGATGGCCACGCGCTGGCGCTGTCCGCCCGAGAGCCTGACGCCGCGCTCGCCGACCATGGTGTCAAGGCCCTGGGGGAGCCGCTCGATGAACTCGAGGGCATTGGCCTCAGCGGCAGCACGCCTGATTTCTTCCTCTGTGGCCTCTGGCCTGCCATAGGCAATGTTTTCGCGGATGGAACGGTGGAAGAGAAGGGGCTCCTGCGGCACGTAGGCAACCTGGCGGCGCAGCGACTGCTGCGTACAGGCGCTCACATCCTGGCCATCCACAAGGACCTGTCCTCCCTGGACATCGTCGAGGCGCAGCAGGAGCTTCGTGAGCGTCGTCTTGCCGGAGCCTGAGCGGCCCACGAGGCCCACGCGCTGGCCGGGAGCGATATCGAGATTCAGGTCCTCGAAGACATAGGAGCCCTTCGGGGCATCTGCATACCGGAAGCGGATGTGCTCGAAGCTGATGCCGCCCTCATGCACCTCGAGGGGCTTGGCATCGGACCTGTCTGCGACGAGCGTCGGCTCGTCCAGCACCTTCGTCATTGCAGCCGCGTCTCCCAGCGCCCTGTTGATGCGCTGCATCATCGAGTTGAAGTAGTTGAAGCGCATCGTCAGGTTGTACGTATAGGTGAACATCATGACCAGCGTGCCTGCGCTGATGCCGAACCAGGCATTGCCGCCGCTCACGAAGATCGAGGTCACGAACATGATGATCGTGATGAGGGCGCTTGTCGTGAAGCCGCGTTTCATGGTCGCATGCATGTTCACGTTCTCTTTGTCCATGGCCTCTCTGTCTGCTTCATCGAAGAGGCTGCGCTCATAGTCTTCGCGGCCGCAGGTCTTGACGGCGAGGATGTTCGTCACGGCGTCCGAGAGGATGCCGGAGAGGCGGTTCTGTGCCTGGGAGGCAGCAGAGGAGAGCGGAAGTATCCTGCGGTACATCGTGTAGGCGTAGATGACATAGACAACAAGCATTGCTATGAGAATGAGGACGAAGGCAGGGGCAGCAGGCGCCAGCATCGCGATCGTGAGGACGACCGAGGCGAGCGTCGGCCAGAGGCTGTAGGTCAGGACATCCACAAGGCCCGAGTAGCCGCTCACGAAGCGGGAGGTCTGGCTTACAAGAGACCCTCCGAACCTTCCTGTGTGGAAGGTCATGCTCTGGTTCGAGAGTGTGTCGAAGCAGAGGCGCGAGAGCTGGTAGTCGCCGTTGATCTCGAGCTTGTAGACCGCATAGTCCTGGAGCTTCGAGAGCGTCTGGCCCACGGCGTTCACGATAAGGAGCGCCAGGATATAAGGGCCGAAGACAGAAAAGACCTCGTCGGGTGTGACGGGGGAGGCCTGGATGCGGTCGACGATGAGGCCCATCACGTAGGTATTCGCAAACGTGAGGAGGGCAATGTAGCCCACCGAGGCTATGACAGAAAGGGCGAAGGCGCCGGGCTTCTGCTTCGTCACCCACCAGAAGTAGTGGAGGGTGCGCCTGATGGTCGTGCGGTCATTCGAATCGGTTGTGCTTCTGAGTGCCATGTATGCTCCGGAATCTCATGCTGCCTGAAGGCGTGAATTGTAGTCTTATCAGTTACATTTAAGCAGGCGATGCTCCAGAGATGTGACAGAAACCACATTCTATGATGATTCCATGAAACGCTAACCCTGTTAGATAAACAGCACGGCTGCGGGTAGAGTACTGTCCGTTCACTAACATGGTTAGCAATAAGGAGAGCTATGGAAGAGAAAGAGGAGCTTACGGAGGAGGAATGGGACCGCCTTGTGCGTGAGCTTTTCCGCACCTGGCATGGCCTGCGTCCTTCCGGGCACGACCGTCCGGACATGGAGCTCATGGGGCAGAAGCAGATCATGCATGTCCTGGCACAGAACGAGGACCCCGTGACGCCAGGTGCGCTTGCCGATGCCTGCCACGTCACGAGCGCACGCATCGCGCGTGCCCTGAAGCAGCTCGAGGCACAGGGGCTCATCGTAAGGACGGAAGATCCTGAAGATGGCAGGCGCACGCTCGTGAGCCTGACAGAGAAGGGCCAGGACGTCGTCGCCGAGAGGAAGAAGCGGATCGGCGAGACCATGAAGGAGTTCTGCAAGGAGCTTGGCGCAGAGGACACCCAGGAGCTGCTGCGCATCATGAGACGGGTTGCCGAGCTTGCCCCTGAGATCCAGAAGCGCTTCTGCCAGAAGCAGGAAGAGGAGGGCACGCGATGAATACCCTCCGCTATCTCAAGGGCCATATTCCAGCGGTATTGGCTGTCGTGGCGCTTCTCGCCGTGCAGGTCACCTGCGAGCTCATGCTGCCGCGCTACATGGCTGATATCGTGAATGTCGGCATCGTCCAGGCAGCGGGCGGCGACATGGGATATCTGGCCAGCATGGCAGGCTCCATGTTTGCGCTCTGCTTTGGTTCGGTCGCAGCGGCGGCTGCTGCGGGATACCTTGCCTCGCGTCTTGCTGCGACCATTGCGCGCGACCTGCGTGCATGTCTCTTCTCCCGCGTCATGCAGCTTTCGCCGGCACAGGTGAACCATTTCACGCCGTCTTCCCTGATCACGCGCTCGACGAACGATATCACGCAGATCCAGATGACGATCGTGATGCTTCTGCGCATCGTGATGCTCGCGCCGATCATGGCAATAGTTGCAATCATCCAGGTGCTGGCACTGGGAAGCGGACTCATCTGGATTGTCGGCGCCGCGCTTCTTGCGGTGCTTGCCGTGATCTCTGTCCTCTATGTGCTTGCGATGCCGCGCTTCAGGAAGATGCAGTCCTTGGTCGACCGCGTGAACCTCGTAGCCCGCGAGATGCTCGACGGCGTCATGAGCATCCGTGCCTTCGGCAGGGAGGACCATGAGCTCGAGAAGTTCGATGGGGTATCCCGTGACCTCATGCAGACGCAGCTCTTCGTGAACCGCGCCATGATCCTCATGATGCCGGCACTGACGCTCGTCATGAACCTCGCGACAGTGGCAATCGTCTGGTTCGGCGCCCAGGGCGTCGCCGTCGGCACGATGCAGGTCGGCGACATCATGGCATTCATCACCTACGCGATGATGATCGTCATGGCCTTCCTGATGATCTCGATGGTGGCAGTCCTGCTGCCCCGCGCCGAGATATCGGCAGGCAGAATCGACGAGGTGCTCTCGTGCGACCCTGCCGTGCATGAACCAAAGAGCCCGAAGTCGCTTGATGGGGCGGCTGCGCACGGCGAGCTCTCTTTCCAGGATGTGGGCTTTGCCTATCCGGATGCCGAGGGCATGGTCGTCGAGCATGTGAGCTTCAGGACGCATCCGGGAAAGACCGTGGCGATCATTGGCTCTACGGGTTCCGGCAAGTCGACGCTCGTGCAGCTGGCGCCGAGGCTCTATGACCCGACGGAAGGCTCGATCTCGCTTGACGGCACAGATCTCAAGGACCTTTCGCTCTCCGAGCTCAGGCACAGGATTGGCTACGTGCCGCAGCAGAGCTTCCTTTTCACGGGCACGATCGCCTCGAACGTGGCCTATGGGACAGAGGGGCTCACAGATGAGGAGCTCAAGCGTGCAATCCATCTGGCGCAGGCAGACGATCTTGTGGCAGCAAGCCCCGAGGGCACGGACTCTCCGATCGTCCAGGGAGGCACGAATGTCTCGGGTGGCCAGCGCCAGCGTCTTGCCATTGCCCGTGCGCTTGCGATGAAGCCGGAAGTGCTCGTGCTCGATGATTCGTTCTCGGCTCTGGATTTTGCGACAGATGCACGCCTCAGGCGTGCGCTTGCAGAGCATGCAGGGGACATGGCCATCGTCGTCGTGGCGCAGCGCGTCGCCTCGATCATGCAGGCAGACGAGATCCTGGTGCTCGACGACGGCAAGGTCGTAGGCCAGGGCACGCATCAAGAGCTTCTTCGTGATTGCCCGACATACCGCGAGATTGCGACAAGCCAGCTCTCCGCGAAAGAGCTTGGCCTTGAAGAGGAGGTGTAAGGACATGGCAGAAGAAACGAGCCTCAAGGAGCAGCAGGAGAGAAGCCGTCAGAGGCGCCCGCATGGTGGTGGACGCTTCGCTCCCGTGGAGAAGGCAAAGGACTTCAAGGGGACGCTCAGGCGCCTCATTCATGCGCTCTCGAAGGAAGCACCGCTCATGATCTTGGCCGTCGTGCTTGCGATGGTATCGGTCATCTTCTCGGTCATCGGCCCCAAGATCTTGGGCCAGGCGACGAATGAGGTCTTCCTCGGCGTCGCTGCGATGGGAAGAGGGGATGGAGGCATCGACTTCGCGAAGATCGCCCAGATCCTTGCCTTCCTCCTCGGCATCTACCTGATCTCGTCCGGAGCCCAGGCCATCCAGGGCTGGCTCATGACAGGCATATCGCAGAGGACGGTCTTCCGCTTCAGGAAGGAGATTGCAGAGAAGATCTCCCGTGTGCCGCTTTCCTACTTCGATCGGGAGGGGACCTCGAAGGGCGACGTGCTCTCGCGGATGACAAACGATGTAGATACGCTGAGCCAGACTTTGAATACCGGCATCGTCCAGCTCGTGACTTCCTTGACCCAGGTCATCGGCATCGCCGTCATGATGCTCTCCATCTCGCTCCAGCTCACGGGCGTCACGCTTCTCATGCTCCCGCTTGCCGGCATCGTGCTCTTCTTCCTGATCCGTGCCTCCCAGCGCTACTTCAAGGCCCAGCAGGCACAGCTTGGCGCCGTCGACGGAAAGATCGAGGAGGATTTCTCGGGCCAGGTCGTGATCCAGGCCTTCTACCAGACAGGGCGTGCCGAGCACGAGTTCCAGAAAGAGAACGATGCGCTCTATGAGTCGGCATGGAAGAGCCAGTTCCTCTCCGGCCTCATGCAGCCTCTCATGGGGCTTGTCGGCGACCTTGGCTATGTGGGCGTCGTCGTGGTCGGCGTGGGCCTTGCGGTTCAGGGCACGATCCAGCCAGGCGACATCCAGTCATTCATTCAGTACGTGAGGAACTTCACGCAGCCTCTGGCCCAGCTTGCTGCCGTGTCCAACACGCTGCAGCAGATGGCAGCCTGCGCAGAGCGCATCTTCGAGTTCCTCGATGCACCGGAGGAGACAGAGACGGCGAAGATCAATCCGGAAACGGGCAAGACAGAGCAGCTCGGGAAGGCGAAAGGCGAAGTCAGCTTCGACCACATCTCCTTCGGCTACCTGCCGGGCAAGACGATCATCCACGATTTCACGGCAGAGGTGCCAGAAGGCAGGACTGTCGCCATTGTCGGACCTACCGGTGCTGGCAAGACGACTCTCATGAAGCTGCTCCTGCGCTTCTACGACGTGGATAAAGGTGTTCTCAGGGTCGACGGGCATGATGTGCGCGACATCGAGCGGGAGGACCTGCGCCAGAACTTCGCTATGGTCCTCCAGGACTCCTGGCTCTTCCAGGGCACGATCCGCGAGAACATCCGCTTCGGCAGGCTCGATGCGACAGACGAGGAGGTGGAGGCGGCAGCACGCTCTGCCCACTGCACCCACTTCATCGAAACGCTCCCCGGAGGTTTCGACTTCGAGCTCAATGAAGGGGCGACGAACATCTCCCAGGGACAGCGCCAGCTTCTGACGATTGCCCGTGCCGTGCTGGCAGACCGTTCCATCCTCATCCTCGACGAGGCAACCTCGAACGTGGATACGCGTACCGAGTGGCGCATACAGCGCGCCATGGACAAGCTCATGGCAGGCCGTACGTCCTTCGTTATTGCCCACAGGCTCTCGACCATCAAGGGTGCAGACCAGATCCTCGTGCTCCAGGATGGAGACGTCGTCGAGGCAGGCACCCACGAAGAGCTCCTGGCCAAGCAGGGCGTCTATGCGAAGCTCTACGAGTCGCAGTTCGACCAGGTGGCATAAGCAGCCATGGGATTCAGATAGAGGTCCGGCTGGCAGAGCGCATCTGCCAGCCGGGCTTCTTTCGCCAGCAGGATGGCGGTCTCTTGATCAGGCCTGATGCCTTCGCTGTACGAAAAAAAGAGGCGAGGCTCTTAGGTTCTGCGCGAATACTTCGTGCCTCTGCCCCGTCCGCTGCGCTCTACGAGGCCTTTCTGTTCGAGGGAGGCAAGCAGCCTGCCTGCCGTCGAAAGGCTCGTGCCGCACTTCTCCGAAATCTGCTTTCGAGTCATGAGCATTCCTTGAGGAAGGGCGTCCAGAACTGCTTTCTCTTCTACCGTTGTTGCTGGATGCGATTCCAAGACGGGGAGGGTCACGCGGATGCTTGCGTCCAGAACATCGAAGCTGGGCGGCAGCTCTCCTGCTGGATATGCTTCCCGAATGCGGGGGACGCCCGATCCAAAGAGCTCGATATAGCCTAGCCGGAACATGACTGTGGCAAGAATTGGATTTCTCGGCACAGATAGACCGCCTGCAAGGTAAGCCTCTCTCTCGATTCCGGGAGGAAGCGAGCCAGGAGATGTGACCACAGCGTGGTCAGGATGCATGGCAACAGTAATGGCGGATGGCACATCCCATGCACGATGGGCGATTGCGTTGGCAAGCGTCTCTCTGAAGGCATCCAGGGGCAGCTTCTCGACTCGTTCCCTGGTCGTCGAAGTTACTTTTTCGAATGCATAGGTCCTTTCAGCAACATCTGCCGTTCTGTCGAGCTGGTCGAGCACCGAACATCCGTCTATGTGCACTCTTTCGAGAATCTCAGACGTGCTTCTGCCAAACCTCATGATGTCGATTCCGGGGAACGGGTTCGAATCCGAAAGGAGGGCAGCTGCATTCACGAGCTGGCCATCTGTATTTGTGAGGCCGAGCGTTCGCAAGGTGTTCCTGTCGAATTGATCGACTCCGAGCCTCGTGTGCAGACGCTGCTTGAGGGATCCGAACTCCATATTTTGGCTGTCTGCAGGAAGCTGATCGAAAGACATGTGATTGCCGGCGAGTATGAGCCGTTTCAATTCCAGTGAATCCGCCTCTGTGGTCGAAGAGTCGTTTCTGATGTATGCCTTTCCCCTGCAGAGGTAGGGCTTGTCTGGTCCCTCGAACACAGTAAGGGTCACCGTCCCGGCCTCGCTGTCGACCTCTATCGAATACCGGGGCTGTGGGTGAATGCGGTCATGGATCATGTGCTCTATGCGTAGGCATTCTTTATCGATGTCGGGGAGACCTTGGACAGTGCCATCGTCAGCCATTCCGAAAATGATGCTGCCTGTTCCATAATTAGCGAATGCACTGACGGTCTTGAGGAAAGACTCGGATACCGAGGCCTTGAGTTCTCGATCATTGGACTCGAGCAGTGCCATAGCAGAACCTCCTATGTATCTGGAATTGACCAGAAAAATTATCTGTTCAATTATAAGTCATTACATGGCCATACTATTGGTCAGTAATTGACCAGATAAATTTATCTGGTCAATTAGAGTGAGCGGAAACATGAATCCATCCCGGTGGCAAGGCTCGAGCCTCTGCCTGGCTTCGTCCATTTGGATGCGTGCTAGGATGGTCTAGCGCCTGAATGAAAAGTGGCGGCCTGGCTCCGGAGAAGGAGCATAGCTCGCAGTCCCTGTGTGCTTGGTTCAAGGCCTGCCCGATCCTGCGTTCTTTCGTTCTCTTGGAGGGACCCTTGCCAGAAAATCCATCTGCGTCCCTTGGGCGGACCTGTGCCCGTCGTCTGGCGTTCACGACATTCTTCCGCGCTCTGGGATTCCAGGCAACCTACTTTGTCGGCATCATCGGCTCGGCGACCTATCTTCTGGGCTCCGATGCAATGGATGTCTCCGTGCTTGTCGTCCTCTTGAACGTCACACTCGTGGCAGCGGGCGCTGCAGCAGGTGTCGTCGTTGACCGCATCGGGCCAAGGAAGACGATGATTGCCTTCCTTGGCCTCCTGGGTGTTACCGGCATCATCGGCGTCTCCTTTCCGATGAGCATGGCGCTCCTCATCGTCGTGAACGTGCTTGAAGGGATTGCAGGTGGCTTCTGCATGACGGCAAGCTCTGCCTATCCCCGCTATCTCGCAGAGGATGCAACGACCCTCCAGAAGGTCAACAGCTACAACAACACGGCCATGTGTGTGGCCGTTATCGTCGGTCCCCTGATTGGCGGCTGGCTCACAGCGCTCTTCACGAGCCAGATGGTGTTTGCGGTCCTTCCCATCTCATCGGCAATATCTGCGCTCTTCGTCTGGAACCTGCCGGAGCTCCTGCATCCTGAAGGCACCGGCAAGAAGGAAGGGGAGGGCTTCTGGAAGCAGCTTCTCGAGGGCATCCATATCGTGTTCTCCCATCCTGTGATTGCAGCGCTCTTCCTGATCTATTTCCTTGGCTACTTCTCCTATGGCGCATTCGACTCGCTCGAGTCGCTCTTCTACCGTGACGTGCTCAGGGTGGGATCCGAGTGGATGGGCTGGCTCTCGTCGGCAGCAGGCCTGGGATCTACGGTCGGTGCCTTGGCCGTGCTGCGCTTCTCGACGAAGCGGCTCTCGCTCGAGACGATTGCCCTGCTTCTAGTCGTGATCGGTGTCGGGTCCATGGTGTACGTCGGCACGACGTCGGTGCAGATTGCCCTCATAGGCCAGCTCATTGCCGGCTTCGGCTTTGGTGCCATGGGTCCTGTGAAGGACACGGTGCTGCAGAAGAGCTGCGATATCCGCTATATCGGGCGTGCCACCTCGGTCCTTTCTGTCGGCATGAACTCTGCCGGCACGCTGCCGCTTCTCGTTGCCCCATTCGTGGCAGGTATCTTCGGCGTGCAGGCAACGCTCTTTGGTGCCTCTGCGATCGCTGCCGCCATCGGCGCCGCCGCGCTGGCGTGGACACACGCCGGCAATCCGAAGGCGGCATAGCGAAAGCCTGCGGCACAGGGGCAGGCGCGCAGGTAGGCTGCAGGCGGCACGGCATCCGGCAGGAGGTGCCGGGCAGCTGCAGCCAAAGCAGGCACAGGAGGCAGGAACAAGGAATCGGCCACGCAGCCAGCTGGGGATGCAGGCCTGCGGACAGGGATGCAGGCCTGGCAGAGCGGGAACAGGAGGGCCCCGAGCGGAAGCGGCAAAGAAGATGCGCCTGCCAGGCCATGCTGGCAGGCGCATCCATGTGTGGTCAGCGGTGTCTCTTTGCTGCCACTGTCCTTTGCCAAGACTCTAGGCGGCTTCGATGAGGGCCTTTCCCGGATGGGCTGCAATCAGCTCGTCTGCCGAGACGGAGCGGATGGCAGGGTCGTCGTAGGTGTTCCAGTAATACGTATGGGTCCTCTGGGAATATCCGCCGGTATAGACGGTCTTCTCGAACTCCCCGTTCGTCATCCTTGCGGCGCCGTCGATCATAGCAACGCCCGCAAGCTCATGGAACATGCGGGAGACATTGGCCTCCTCCGTCGTCTGCTCAGGGTAGTTTGCATTGAGGTAGGCGATGCGCACGAAGCGGGAAGGCGAGTAGTAGTCGCCCGGGATGCCGCGCATGCCGGCACCCGATCCATACGGTGTGAGCGCAGCTGCCCTCCAGGTCTGGGTTGCTGGCACGTCGCTTGTGACGTTGAGGTAGTTCCTGAGGTTCTCGCGGTGCCATCCGAATCCCGGCTGGTTTGCAAGGACGTCGACGTCGTCTGTGAAGATCTGCATGCCATCTTGCGTGTATTCGACCGCGATGCTGCGCTTGCCGTCGCCGACAATCCAGTGGAGAAGCGAGGTCGGATATTTGTCGACGATGGGGGAGTCGACGACAGCGACATCCTTGAGCGCTGCCTCGGCTTCATCGACGGTCGTGAAGTTCGCGACGATCCAGAGCGGAAGCTCCCAGGAGGCGACATTCGTCTTGCCGGGGACAGCTTCCTTCTCATACTGCGCATAGCCCGGGAAGTTGAGACCGGCGCAGGCAAGGCCTTCTGTATTTGCGCAGTCGAAGTAGAGCGGCGTATCCTTCTCGACGATGCCCATGCCGATGACGGGATGGGGAAGGGCGGGCGTAGCCTTGAAGGGCGAGAAGGGCGCATAGCCTTCGGGCGCCACGACGACACGCTCCCCATAGCCCTGGCTCCAGTCGAGGTTGCGGGCGAAGTAGAGATTGCCTTTGTCGTCCGAGAAACGGATTGCAGTGCACATGGAACCCTCCGATGCTTGATGGAAGCGCACCCTGCGCTTCGGCTACAGAGGGATATACCCATGCCGGGAAAATCAGTCATACATAGTAGACTAATTTTGGAAATCGGCACAGAAAACGGCATTTGCCTCAATCATGAAACTCTTATTATAGCGCGGTCTCTTGCAGATTTGTCATCATCTCTTCTGTACGGCCAATTTGCGTCGGTTTGCGGCAATTCGCTGACCTGCAGTTTTGAAAGTATGTCGAGATGAACTCGACATCAGAGATTTCTGAACTCGACGCAGCTCGACGTCTGTCGAGTTGAACTCGACAAGGAGCAAAAAAATTTCGGAAATGTCGAGTTTCTCGGAAACGCTTCCAGCAGAGTGGTGTATTGTGTAGCTATGCAAGAGCTGGAAGCGTTTCCAGCGTGACACCCACCAATCACGCCTGAGGCGCTTCCGGGCTTGCTGCAGGACAGATGCCTAGTTTAGATGCGAGCATCCATCCGCATGGCAGTCTCTCTTTTTCTTGTATGCAATAAGGAGTGCATCCCATGATCGATCTCGAACAGCGTGCCCACGAGAAGTTCGGACTTCCCCTTGCCGCACTGGACGATTCCGACGTCTGCACGATGCTTATGGATATGGTCCGCGAGAAGGCAGCCGAGCTTCCGGTGACGGAAGGCAAGCGCCGTCTCTATTACATCTCCGCCGAGTTCCTGATTGGCCGTCTTCTGACGAACAACCTCATCAATCTTGGCATCTACAACGAAGTGAAGGACCAGCTCTTCCGTGCAGGCCATGACCTGAACAAGATCGAGGAGGCAGAGGCAGAGCCGTCGCTGGGCAATGGCGGACTTGGCCGTCTTGCTGCGTGCTTCCTCGACTCCATCGCAACGCTTGGCCTTCCGGGTGACGGCGTGGGCCTCAACTACCACTACGGCCTCTTCCATCAGAAGTTCGTTGCGAACCAGCAGACCGAGCTTCCGGATGAGTGGCTCAAGGAGCAGGACTGGCTCGTCGATACCGGCACGTCCTACACCGTGCATTTCGGCGGCTTCGATGTGAAGTCGAAGCTCTATGATATCGACGTCCTGGGATACGGCAGGAACACGAAGAACAGGCTCCACCTGTTCGATCTCGTCGGTGTCGATGATGGCCTCGTGCCTTCTGATTCCATCGACTTCGACAAGGAAGCCGTGAAGAAGAACCTCACGCTCTTCCTCTATCCGGACGACTCGGATGAGACAGGCAGGCTCCTTCGTGTCTATCAGGAGTACTTCATGGTGTCGAACGCGGCACAGCTCCTCGTCGACGATGCCATTGCACGTGGATCCAACCTGCACGACCTCGACGAGTATGCCGTCGTCCAGATCAACGATACGCACCCGACCATGGTTATCCCTGAGCTCATCAGGATCCTCGTCGACGAGCACAGCTTCAAGTTCGATGAGGCCGTCTCGATCGTGAGCCGCATGGTCGCCTACACGAACCATACGATTCTCGCCGAGGCGCTCGAGAAGTGGCCGCTCTCGTTCCTCAGAACAGTCTCTCCTCGCATTGCTGACATCATCGAGAAGCTCGACTACAAGCAGAAGCAGGAGCACGACGACCCTGCTGTCGCTATCATCAAGGACGATATCGTGCACATGGCACATATCGATATCCACTATGGCTTCTCTATCAACGGCGTGGCGGCGCTCCACACGAAGATCCTCGAGGAGTCCGAGCTCAAGCCGTTCTACGATCTGTACCCGGAGAAGTTCTCGAACAAGACGAACGGCATCACGTTCCGCCGCTGGATCATGGGCTGCAACCCGGCGCTGACCCAGATTCTGGATGATACGCTCGGCACCGACTGGCATACGACGGGCGACCTCTCTGGCCTCCTCAAATACAAGGACAATCCGGAGATGCTCGGCAAGCTCTCTGATGCCAAGGAAATCGCGAAGCGCAGCATGCGTGAGTTCATCCGCGAGAACCGCGGCGTCGAGATTCCGCGCGACGCAATCATCGATGTACAGATCAAGCGCATCCACGAGTACAAGCGCCAGCAGATGCTTGCCCTCTACCTCATCTGGAAGTACCTCGATATCAAGAATGGCAACATCCCGGCACGCCCGATCACCGTCATCTTCGGCGGCAAGGCTGCTCCTGCCTACACGATTGCCCAGGACATCATCCATCTGATCCTCACGCTCTCGCAGTGGATTGCCAATGACCCGGATGTCTCCCCGTATCTCCAGGTCATCATGGTCGAGAACTACAATGTGAGCGCAGCAGAGAAGCTCATCCCGGCAGCAGACATCTCCGAGCAGATCTCCCTTGCCTCGAAGGAGGCTTCGGGCACGTCGAACATGAAGTTCATGCTCAACGGTGCCGTGACGCTCTGCACGATGGATGGTGCAAACGTCGAGATTGCCGACCTCGTCGGCCCGGACAACATCTATACGTTCGGCGCCTCCTCGGAGGAGGTCGTGCGCCTCTACGCAGAGAATGCCTACCGTCCGCACGATCTCTACCTGCGGCCGGGCACGAAGCTCTTGGTCGACTTCATCACGAATCCGAAGTTCATGGCTACCGGCAACCCTGAGCGCCTGAAGCGTCTCCACGACGATATGGCCAACAAGGACTGGTTCATGGCGCTTCTGGACCTCGAGGATTACATCCAGGTCAAGGAGCGTGTCTACGCCGACTACGAGGACCGCACTGCCTGGATGAAGAAGTCCCTTGTCAACACCGCTATGGCCGGCAAGTTCTCATCCGACCGCACGATCTCCCAGTATAACGACGAGATCTGGCATCTTTCCTAAGCCCCCCAATCCCCTGCTCCACGCAGCTTCCTCCCTTGTGCTGCGTGGAGCACCTCCTTCGTTTCTCCCCCGAAAGCCTCCTTCTGCGCAAGCAGGAGGAGGCTTTCTGCTAGGGAAGGGGAGAGAGGGATTCGGGAAAGGAGTCTTGGCATAAAGAAAGGGCCGCCTTGCGGCGGCCCTGAAACGCTTTGCTCTGAGCGGATGTCCTACATCTCGGAGTTGCCGCCGGCGATGCCGGAGACGGAGGAGTTGACGTAGACGGCGTAGATTGCGTCTGCGAGCTCCTTGGCAACAGAGATGGACTTGATCTTCGAGCCCGGCTGGTTTGCAACAGCGCAGGGGATAGCGTCAGTGACGACGCACTCGACGATCGGTGCATTCTGGAGACGCTCGACAGCGGAGCCGGAGAAGATGCCGTGGGTGGCGGAGATGTAGATGTCGCCTGCACCCATCTCCTTGAGCTTGTTGATGGAGCCGACAAGCGTGCCGCCAGTGTCGATCATATCGTCGTTGATGATGCAGGTCTTGCCGACGATGTTGCCGATGACGCCCATGACCTCAGCAGCGTTGTGCTTCGGGCGGCTCTTGTGGGCAATGGCAACCTCGCAGCCGAGGTAGTCAGCGAGCTTCTTGGCGACCTTGGCGCGGCCCATGTCCGGGGAGACGACGACGGTGTTGTCCCAGTCGAAGTCCTTCGTCTTGAAATAGTCGCCGAACTGGTAGAGTGCCGTCAGATGCGTGACGGGGATGTCGAAGAAGCCCTGAATCTGGTTGGAGTGCAGGTCGAGCGTGATGACGCGGTCGACGCCTGCAGCCTCGAGCAGGTTGGCGACAAGGCGTGCCGTGATCGGCTCGCGGGATGCGGCCTTGCGATCCTGGCGGGCATAGCCGTAGTGGGGGATGACAGCCGTGAAGGAGGCAGCGGATGCACGCGTTGCGGCATCGGCGACAATCAGGGTCTCCATCATGAGGTCATTCACGTTCTTGCCGGCAAGGGACTGGACGAAGAAGACTTCGCAGCCGCGCACGGTCTCCTCGAAGCGGGCGTAGATCTCGCCGTTCGCGAACTTCTCGATCTTGAGGCCGGATAGCGGCAGGTGCAGGATATCGCCGATCTTCTCGGCCAGCTGCGGGTTGCTCGTGCCCGAGTAGAGACGGATGTTCTTCTCCACCTGGATGGGTTCGCACAGATTCTCGTACATTAGTCCTCTTCCTTCAGACGCTCCCAGTAGTGGTTTGCCCAGTCTTCCTTGATTATCTGCTGGCTGCGCTCGAGGGAGAGCGCGCCTGCCGGCACATCGTGCGTGATGCAGGAGCTTGCACCGACGAGGGCGTTCTCGCCGATCGTCACCGGCGCGACCATCATCGTGTCGGAGCCCACGAAGACGTGGTCGCCGATGGTGGTATGGCTCTTGTGCTTTCCGTCATAGTTGCAGGTGATGGAGCCGCCGCCGATGTTCACGTTGGCGCCCATCGTGCAGTCGCCGATGTAGGAGAGGTGCGGGACCTTCGAGCCCTCGCCGACGACAGAGTTCTTGAGCTCGACATGGGTGCCAGCCTTGGCACCCTTGAGGAGATGCGTATGGCCTCTGAGGTAGGCACGCGGGCCGCAGTTCACGTCGTCGTCGATTGCAGAGTCGACGAGGATGGACTCGTCGACCACGCAGTTGTTGCCGACGGTTGCGTTCGTGAGGCGGCTGTTCGGGCCGATTGTGCAGTCTGTGCCTACGGTCGTGTGGCCGAAGAGGATGGTCTGGGGCATGAGGACGGTGTCCTCGCCCACGGTCACATCGGCGCCGACCCAGACCTGGTCGGGGTCGAGCATGGAGACACCGGAGAGCATCAGCTCATGGTTGATGCGGCGCTGCATGACCTTCGTGACCTCAGCAAGCTGGGCACGGTTGTTGACGCCGAGGACCTCGGAAGCCTCAGGTGCGTGGTGCATGCCGACAGGCTCGCCTTCGGAGACGAAGATCTTGATGAGGTCAGGGAGGTAGTACTCGCCCTGGGCGTTGTCGTTGCCGATCTTGTCGAGGTTGTCGGCAAGACGGTGGCCGCAGAAGCAGTACGTCGCGGAGTTGCACTCTTTGAGCGTCTGGCGCTGCTCCTCGGTGCAGTCCTTGTGCTCGATGATGGCCGTGACCTGGCCCTGCTCGTCCAGGACGACGCGGCCATAGCCCGTGCAGTCGTCTGGTGTCATGGTCAGCACCGTGCAGGCGGCATGCTGCGCCTTGCGCTCCTCCACGAGGGCGGCAAGCGTCTCAGGCTTTATGAGCGGAGTGTCTCCTGCCATCACAAGGACAGGACCGGAGAAGCCGCCGATTGCGTCGCGCACGACGCGGACGGCATGGCCGGTGCCGAGACGCTCTGTCTGCTCGACGAACTCGACAGGTGCCTCTCCCTCCGGGACAGGTTCATGGGCGAAGAAGTCGCGTACCTCATCGGCGCCATTGCCGACAACGACAATGACACGCGTAGCGCCAGCCTTGCGGGCTGCGCGGACACACCACCACACGAGCGGCTTGTCCAATACCTTGTGCATGACCTTGGGGTGACGAGACTTCATGCGCGTACCCTCGCCTGCAGCGAGGACAATCGCGGTAAATGGCATAGAACGGCCTCCAACGAAGTTGCTATGCGTCAATCCGTCAAACGAAGATGCGGCGTATATGCTGGCGCTTTGCCGTCAGCATACAATCCCGCATACAAGACGTATCATAGCGCAGCAAAGCCCGGGCTAGGCATTGCGAATGCCTCTCCCATGCACATGACACAACCTTTTTATAGCCCGTTCGTCCTGAGCTGCCGCTATCGAACGGGCCCTGTCGAGCTGAACTCGACAGGGGATGCGGCCAAGGAGGGCGTGCTTTCCGAGTGTCCACGCGAAGGACCGGAAGCGCTCCTGCAGGAGGTGCTTCCGCATGCGCCGGAGAGCCTCGCCCTGTCTTCGGGAGCGGATGCGGGACAGATGACAGTGTCGTTATGGAAGCCAGCCGGCTTTCAGCCTGATGGATGGCCCGCCCGATGGCCTGCTTGGCATGCTCCTGCCGGACTTCGGGCATGTCCGTCTTTCTGGCGGATGGGGTGAACCGGTACAATGGCTCCCAAGGGCTCTTGGGCCGACCATTCCAGAGAAAGGCGCTCCTTATGGCTGATCCGCACATCGCAATCATCGGAAAGGGAGCTCTTGGGATGCTCTATGGAAGCATGGCAGCAGATGCTCTCGGAGAGGATGCCGTCACCTTCGCGATGGATCCCGCGCGCCTTGCCCGCCACGCGGGGGATGTGTGCACCGTGAACGGGAAGGTGTATCCGTTCCGGGACAGGCTGCCCGAGGAGGCGGGTCCCCAGGACCTCGTGATCCTGGCGACGAAGAGCTATGGGCTCGAAGGGGCCCTCGGCCTCGTGCCGTCCCTGCTTGGAGAGAAGACCAAGATCGTGAGCGTGCTCAATGGCATCAGGAGCGAGGAGCAGGTGGCGGCACGCTTCGGCTGGGAGCGCATCGTCCCCTGCGTCGCCCAGGGCATGGATGCAGCGCATTTTGGGAGTGCGCTCACCTACTCGAAGGCAGGCGCGCTGCATATCGGTCGCTTCGAGAATACGCCAGAGGAAGCGCTTGCCAAGGTGGAAGACATCCTCGCGCGTGCCGGCATCGCGCATGTCGTGGAGCCAGACATCAGGTACCGCATGTGGGCCAAGTTCATGCTCAATGTTGGTATCAACCAGACCTGCTGCGCCTTCGGTGCCACCTATGGAGAGGTCTACGCCGACAAAACCTCCGAGCTCTGGCGGACCTTCATCTCGGCGATGCGCGAGGTCGTGGCTGTGGCACAGGCAGAAGGGGTGGCGCTCACCGAACAGGAGCTTTCGTCCTATGCTGCCCTCGAAGAGACGCTCGATCCTTCCTCGACGCCCTCGATGGGGCAGGACCGCATCAACCATCACAGGACCGAAGTGGACGAGTTTTCGGGAGAGGTCATGAGGAGAGCCCAGAAGCATGGCATACTCGTGCCGGTGAATGCCTTCCTCAACAAGCGCATACGTGAAATAGAGGCGGCGTACTAGATGGATGTCGAGAAGTGCAAGGAGTTCGTGGTTCTTGCCCGCACCAGGAACTATCTCAAGGCAAGCGAGCAGCTCTTCATCTCCCAGTCCTCGCTCTCCAAGCATATCAAGTCGCTCGAGCACGAGCTCGGGGTCACGCTCTTCGTGCGCTCGACCCGCTCGGTAGATCTGAGCCCGGCGGGGCGAGTGTTTCTGCCCTATGCACAGAAGATCACGCGGGTGGACAACGAGATGCTGGCAGCGCTGTCCGATGTCCAGGAAAACGAGCTCCATGTCCTCGATATCGGCTCGATTCCGATCATGGTGCCCTATGGAATCACGGGCATCATGGCGCGCTACGAGCACGACAATCCGACCGAGCGGATCCGGCTCTTCGAGGGAGATGCCGACGAGCTCAGGGAGGCGCTCAGGCAGGACAGGCTCGAGCTTGCCTTCATCCGCGAATGGGATGGGGATGCCTCGAAGGACTCGGGCGACGAGGAATTCGGCACCGTGCCGTATGACGAAGACCGGCTTGTCGCCGTGCTTCCGGTCGACCATCCTCTGGCAGGGCGCCAGAAGGTCATGCTCGGCGAGCTTGCAGACGAGGACTTCCTGCTTCTTCCCAAGGGTTCTGTCATGCATGCCCTGATCCTCGATGCCTGCGCGATCGAAGGCTTCGTGCCGCGTGTGCGCTACCAGGGACGGCGCGGCGAGAACATCATCGACCTCGTGGGGCGCGGCATGGGGGTGTCGCTTCTGATGAGAAAGCCCGCCGCCTATCTGGCGACTCCGGATGTCGTGCTGGTCGACGTGGAGCCGACGGTCACGACCGAGATCAAGGTCTACTATCTCAGGGGCAGGGAGCCTTCTCCTGCTGCCCAGCGTTTCCTCGATGCGGTCTCCCGCTCCGGGGCAGCTGGTGCCTGATCCATCCCATCGGGACCTCTATATATCCAATATGGAATAAGACAGCAGACAAACAGAATTGTTGTGGAATATAAATCTCCCGTACACTGGAGCCAACCTGCGATACGGGAGGCAACAATGGTAATCGATGCAAACATGTACTGGTTTCCCGAGGAGCTCTTCGGGGACCGCGAAGCGCTGGATCGCTTCATCGCGGAGGCGCCCCGCGTCTATGGGACCAATGTCTATCTGAAGAAGGGCGAAGGGCCGACGCAGATCGTGGTCGAGAAGCCTGAGGGCTTCCCGAGCCTCAACTATGCAGAGGGAGACTACCGCCTCGAGACGATGCTTGCCGATATGGACGAGGCGGGGGTCGACAGGGCCATCCTCAAGGTGCCGGGCTGCAACGAGTGGATGTCGCTCGAGATGTGCCGCCGCTTCAATGACGGGATGGCAGCGTATGCCGAGGCGTCGGGCGGGCGGATGGTGCCGCTTGCGGTCGTGCCTGCGACCGGCGGCCCCCGCGTGGATGCCGAGATCGACCGCTGCCTCGACGAGCTCGGCTTTGCCGGCGTGCAGCTCTGCGCCCATTACGGCACGCGCTATCTCGATGACGGACTCTTTGCCCCGCTCTTCGAGAAGCTCGACGAGAAGGGCGCCACGGTCTATGTGCACCATGTGCCCATTCCGGTAGACGCTTCGTCGCTTCTCGACTACAACAACCTGCGGCGCTCCTATGGCCGCTGCGTCGACCAGACGACCGCCGTGGGGCGCGAGCTCTTCAGCGACTTCTTCGTCCGCTATCCCCATCTCAGGCTCGTGCACTCGATGCTGGGCGGCGGCATATTCGCGATCGCCGAGATGCTCCTGCCGAAGCCGAGCAGAAGAAAGGATGCGGTCCAGCGTTTCGAGACGGATGGCGGAGAGCTTGCCAAGCGCCTGCGCGAGCATCTGTTCTTCGAGATGTCCCATGCCCAGCCCTGGGGAAAGGATGCGCTCGAATGCGCTGTCAAGGTGCTCGGGGCAGACCATATCATCTGGGGCACGTCCTATCCGGTCAGGAAGGAATGGCTGCTTGACGGACCTGCCTTCGTACGGAGCCTTGCTCTTTCGGATGAAGACAAGGAGCTCATGCTGGCCGGAAACGCGAAGCGCCTCTATCATCTTGACTAGAAGGGATAGGCGCCATGGAGCATATAGCGGAAGCGCCCTGCCGGGCAGGAGCTGGCAAGGCAGACGTGGAGCTCGCAGGCATCCTGCCCTTCGACGGGTTCGATGCCGTCCGCCATCCTCTTGCGGTCCGTGCCTTGGTGCTTGAGGACAAAGAGCGGATCTGCGTGGTCGCGCTCGAGCTTACCTCGATCAGGCCCGATCTGCTTGCGGAGCTGCGTGCCCAGGCCGAGAAGGCTTCGGGCGTCTCGGGGGCGGCGCTTTGGGTCGTGGCGACCCATACCTTCTCCGCTCCCCATGCAAGGACTCCCCAGCATCTGGCGTCGGATGCGCTCAGGCAGAAAAACGATGCGCTGCGTGCGGCCCTGGGAAAGGCGGTCTTTTCGGCGGTCTCCAAAGCGATGGATGAGCGCCAGCCTGCCTGCGTGCTTCGGGGCTCGGGCACGACCTCGGTGATGGTGAACCGCGATGTCGAGACCGAGCGTGGCTGGTGGCTGGGGAAGAACCCTGCAGGCCCGAGCGACCATCGCCTCTTCGTGCTCAGCGTGCAGACGCCCGAAGGCGGGCCTATCGCGACCGTCTTCTCTGCAGATGTCCGGTCCTCGGTCCTGAAGGATGCAATGGATGCCGAGGGGCAGGCCATGGTGTCGGGAGATCTGGCAGGTGCCGCTGCCGCGAAGCTCGAGCAGGCAGGGGCCGGCATCGCGCTCTCCATCGAAGGGTGCGCAGCCGATCAGGCACCACGCGAGAGCGTGGCGGCAGCCGAGGGACCTTCCTGTACCGGTGAGGCAGATGCAGTGCTTGGCCGGCTGGGAAGTGAGCTTGCCCGGGACGTGCAGGATGCTCTGGCCAGCCTCTCTCCCGTGCCGGGACGCGGCCTTGCTGCCTGTGCTGCCAAGGTGCTTCTGCCGGGAAAGGTGCGGGAAGACTTCGCGACGCTTGCGCCCCGCAGAAGCATCGTCTGGCGCCAGGACGCCCCGGTGGCCACGACCGTGAGCTTCCTGAGGATCGGCTCCTGCGTGCTTGCTGGCCTCGAGCCCGAGGTATCGAGCAGCTTCGGAGCATATCTCAGGGATGCTGAGGCGGGGCCGGAGGCGGTCTTCACGATGGTGAACGGAGCCCAGAAGTATCTGGCCGATGAGGAGGACTTCGACCTCATCACCTACGAAGCGATGAATTCAGGCTTCGCCCGCGAGGCGGCCTCTCAGCTCAGGCAGGCCGTGCTTCGGGGTACGGAGCGCATGAGAGAAGGAGGATGCGCATGAAGGTAGGATGCGCCCGGCGCGACATCACGCCCCAAGGAGATATCTATCTGATCGGCTACCGGGACCTGCCCAACCGTCTCGAGCCGGCAACAGCGGTCCACGACGACGTCTTCGCCAATGCCCTCTACTTCCAGGACGGGACGCGCGAGCTCTTCGTGCTGAGCGCCGATGTCCTCGAATTCGAGGAGAGCATGGCAGAGGAGGTGAAGACGCTTCTGTCCTCCCGCTATGGGATCGACCGCGATCTGGTGCTGCTCTGTGCCACGCATGACCATACCTCGATCGCTGCCTACCACAAGAGCTGGTGGACCCACAAGTTCGACCAGCACTACTACGACTGGCTCCTCGAGACGATCTGCTCCTGCTTCGAGGAATGCCGCAGCAACGCGCGCCAGGCCACAGCCAAGGTCGGAAGCCAGATAGTCACCGGCTTCTACGGGAACAGGAATGTCCCGGGAAAGCTGGCGGACAACGAAGTCATCGTCCTCGAGTTTTCTGATGAAGGGGGCGTGCCGTTTGCCGGGCTCGTGAACTGGGCGGTGCATTCTGCGGTCGTCGGCCCTGACACGACGGAGCTCACAAGCGAGCTTGCAGGGCTCGTGAGCAAGAAGCTCGAGCCTTCTCTCGGCTATTTCCCTGCCATGATCGTCGGTGCTGCCGGCGACTGCTCCGACCGCAATTTCCGCCAGGGGAGAGGCATCGCGGAGGTCGAGCGGGTATCCGACGGGCTTGCACGCGCAATCTCCAAGATACGACCAGAGCGCGCGGTGGCGCTGGACCGGATCGAGGTGCAGACAGCCTACCACACGGTCGCGCACGACAGCTTCCACCTCGACCTGAAGCTCGAGGTCATAAGCCTCGGAGGGCTTCATCTCTTCGTCTTCCCGAGCGAGCTTGGCGGCGACTTCGGCATCCGCATGCGCAAGGAATGCCCTGTCCAGGGTCTTGTCTTTGGCTACACCAATGGCTATTTCGAATACTTCTTCCCGGCATGGGAGTATGGCCTGTCCTTCGAGACCGAGCATACCCAGATACCCAAGGGAGAGCCCGAGAAGATCGTGGACAAGTTCTGCCAGGCTTCGAAGCTGCTCGGAGCCTATGACGGGACCCTGCGCCGCTGAGCGGTACCGCAATCCTGCGAGCGGCAGGTGTGCCTTAGGGCCTGCCGTCAAAAAGGCAGCTCATGGCCTTTGTATATCTCAAATGGAATAAGTATTCATCCAACAAGAATTGATACGGAATAATTCGCACCCTACACTGGGCTTGCCCAGCAGGCAGAAGGCTTGCTCAGGCAAGCGGCTATCAACAGGGCTCGTCCGGACTTCCTGACTGTCGACTAGGGAAGTGCACCGTCGAAGTCACCGATGGGGAGATTCCTCAGGGAGGATATCGCGATGAAATACCAAGAACTCTGCGAAACAATCATCGACAAGGTGGGAGGCAGGGAGAATGTCCAGGACGTCAGCCACTGCATCACGCGCCTGCGCTTCCATCTGAAGGACGAGGCCAAGGCCGATACGGCGGGCCTCAAGGCAACGAAGGGCGTCATCGACGTTATCCAGGCAGGAGGCCAGTACCAGGTCGTCGTCGGCTCTGCAGTCGAGGCCATCTATTCGGACCTCATCAAGATCGGCGGCTTTTCTGCCGAGCCTGCAGTCGATATGAACCCTGATGCCGCAAAGGACCTTGCACGCGAGCAGGACAAGAAGCAGGACCCCTTCACGCGCCTGCTCGGCGTCGTCTCCGAGATCCTGCAGCCGGTTCTCGGCGTCCTTATGGCCGGCGGTTTCCTGAAGTCGCTCCTTGCCCTATGCTCGGCTGCGGGCTGGCTTGCATCCACGAGCTCCACCTATGTGGCGCTTTCCGCTATCGGTGACTCCGTCTTCTACTTCTTCCCGCTGATCATCGGCTTCACCTCGGCCAAGCGCTTCGGCCTCAAGCCGGTCATGGGCATGGCGCTCGGCGGCATCCTTGTCTATCCGACGCTCGTCGCCCTGATGTCGGGCGATCCACTCTACACGATCGGTGCCGGCACCATCTTCGAGGCCAATGTCTACGGCGACATCTTCGGCATCCCGCTGGTCATGCAGGCCTACTCCTCGACGATCATCCCGGCCATCTTCGTGGTCTGGTTTGCCTCCAAGGTCCATGCCTGGCTCATGGACAAGCTCCCGTCGCTTGTTGCCACCTTCCTTGCCAACATCATCACCCTGTTCTTCTGCGGCATCGTCGGCCTCGTCGTGATCGGCCCGGTCACCACGGTTCTCTCCAACATCGTCGCTGCCATCATCCTCGCGCTCATCAACTTCCAGCCTGCCATCGCCGGCTTCGTTATCGGCACCTTCTGGTCCCTTCTTGTCATGTTCGGCCTGCATTGGGGCATCATCCCGCTGTGGTTCATCGACGTTGCGACCTATGGGTATGACCCGATTAACCCGCTCGTCTACGCCGGCGGCTGCGCTATCATCGGCGCCGTGATCGGCGTGATCGTCCGCTCGAAGGATGCCCAGGAGAACGCTGATGTCAACGTTCCGGCCTTGATCTCCTCGATCTTCGGCGTGAACGAGCCCGCTCTCTACGCAATCCTGATTCCGCGCAAGAAGCTCATGTGGGCAACCTTCATCTCGGCTGGTATCGGCGGCGCAATCGCTGGCCTTGCAGGCGCAAAGCTCTACTCCTTCGGCGCTTCCGGCCCGCTCGGCTTCCCCTCCTTCATCAATCCTGCTGGCATCGATGCCGGCTTCGTCGGCCTCATCATCTCCGGTGTCGTGGCACTCATCTGCGCCTTCGCAGCAGCGCTTGTCATCGGCTCCGCAAAGGATGCGGGCAACAAGGGCTTCACCCTCAAGGTCGAATAGCTTCTTCGAGCTCCAACAGAAAGACCCTGCGCAGAGCAGGTGCACGGGCGTGGCTGGGCATCCGGCCGCGCCCGTTTCGTGTCTGAAGGCGATGCAGAAAGAGAAAGGAACAGGACATGGCAATGCAGTTTGGGGATGCAGGAATCAGCAGGAGATCGTTTCTGGGCACGGCAGGCCTTGCAGCAGGAGCGCTCTTCCTGGCGGGATGTGGGACCCAGCCGGCAGCTTCCCAGGAGGCCGCATCTGCGGCAAGCTCTGGCAGCACAGAAGATGCGCAGACCGCATCCGGGCTTGCCCTCTCCCGGGACAGGTCGAGCGCAGGCACCACAGACGATGTCGCTTCCTTCTATGGGCACGTCAGGTCCGTCACTGCCCTGGCAAGGACCTATCCGGCAGGAGAGAAGGTCATAGGCGCTGCCATCGAATACGATGCTCCGCTCGATGCCGCATCTCTCGATGCCGGAGGCGGCGGCATCCAGCAGCAGGCTATCCAGCAGGGGTTGGGCACCTACTATGTGCTCGGCAGGACGATCTCTGCGCTCTATGTGAGCGATGCCCCGGAGCTCTCCGAGGAGGGCGGCAGCTCTTCCGGCGCCTATGCGATCATCGAGCTCGACCCTCGGGATGCAGGCGCCCAGACCCTGCTCTTCCAGATGAGCAGAGGGCAGGTCGGCTCGAACGGACCGGTCGAATTGGGGACAGACACGCTCAGGATCTGCCAGGTCAAGGACATCTCCTCCTCGTCGGGGGCTGTCTTTGCCGGAGATGCGACGATGACAAGATACATGGTCTCGTCCTCCACCTCGAATGCCCAGACGGCAGGATATGTGGCAGGGACCTTCGACGACGAGGCGACCGGCTGCCATGCCGCCTTCGAGCTGCTGCAGCCTGCAGGCTATGACAGCTCGAAGAGCTACCCTCTGGTCCTCTTCCTGCCGGATGCCGGCGTCACGACGAGCGACCCTGAGGTCAACCTGCGCCAGGGTCCGGGCGCTGTGGCCTGGAACGACGAGGAGGCCTACGTGCTCACGGTGGCGGGCACCACTGTCGATGTCGAGACCTGCCTCGATCTTGTCGACAGTCTTGCCGACGAGGGCTGCACCATCGATAGGGACCGCATATACGGCACGGGCGAGTCGGCAGGATGCATGGCGCTGATCTCCTATGCTGCAGAGCATGCAGACGATGACCGCTTCGCCGCCTATCTTTTCGTGGCAGGGCAGGGCGATATGGCACAGATCAAGCAGACGCCCTTCATTGCCTTTGCATCCGAAGACGACGAGAGCTCGTATGGCGGGCTGAGCGATCCGGAGAAGGGCATCCCTGCCATCGGCGTTCCCTATGTGGAGGCACAGCTCGACTGCACCTACGACTTCGACGGGGAAGGGCATACCTCCGGCCGGTGGGTCGACTATGCGGCAACCGGCGAGAGCAATCCCTCGGGCAACCAGGAGGGTGCCCGCGCGGCTGACTCTGACAGGACGCTCGATGAGCTCATGGCAGATCTTTCTGCCGAAGCTGCATCCACGCTCGGCAAGGCTGATGCCGAGGGTGCGCATATCGTCTTCTTCCATATCGCCGAGGGCACGCTCGATGGGACAGACAGCTCGATCCAGGGCGGCAATACCCATAACTTCACCTGGCAGTATGCCTATAGCATCCCCGAGATCAGAAGCTGGATCCTTTCGCAGCAGCGCTGAGGGAAAGGCCTGGCGCAGTGCCTGGATGCGCACGTCCAGGCACTGCTGGGCCATCGGGGCAGAGGGGCATGGAGCAGGAGCGCCGCAATACGAAAAAGCCCTCTTCGTCGGAAGACGGAAGATCGCTCACATGCACAAAGACGGGCGGGCTCCATATCGGATGCTTCGAGAACACGCCTCAAGAGGCGCTTGTCAACGTGGATGCCATCCTTTCCCAAGCGGGCATCGCACATGTCGCGGAGGAAGACATCCGCTATCGCATGTGGGCGAAGCTCATGCTCAATGTCGGCATCAACCAGACCTGCTGCGCCTTTGGCGCAAGCTACGGCGATGTGTATGCGGATGAGACCTCGGAGCTCTGGCGCACGTTCATCTCTGCCATGCGCGAGGTCGTGGCATTGGCGCAGGCAGAAGGCGTGGCACTTACGGAATCAGACCTTTCTGCCTATGCAGCGCTCGAGCGGACGCTCAATCCCGCCTCGACACCCTCCATGGGACAGGACTGCATCAATCGCCACCGAACCGAAGTGGACGAGTTCTCGGGCGAGGTCCTGAGGAGGGCAGAGAAGCAGGGCATCCTCGTGCCGGCGAACGCCTTCCAGAGCAAGCGCATCCGGAAGATTGAGGCGTCCTGTCTCTGATAGCATGAAGCAGCCCTGCGCCCAAGAGCTCTCTGTGCCCTATTCGAAGAGTTCCGGCAGATCGACCAGGATGAGGGCTGGATCGGGCGCGACCTCGAAACCTGAGCGGGAGAAGAAGCCGAAGCGGTAGCAGGGAAGCCCCGCGGCTCTGACCTGTGCCACTTCCTCATCGACCATGCCTTGCGTGATGGGCGTCTTCCTGAATTTTGCTTCGTAGAAGATATAGCCTGTCGGATCTTTCGTCACGACATCGAACTCTCCGTTGGCATGGTGTGCCGGATCGTCGTACCAATACCTGCCGATAGCATCGAAGGGGACTTCCATCCTGCCCGTGCGGTTCTGACGGATGAGGTATTGCCGGCATACCTCTTCGAACAGATGCGGAACATGGTTCTCTTCGAAATCCCGGTCGATATGGTGGCTATAGAAATAGTCCGGATCCTGGATCTGGCGAGCGGAAGCATTGCGGAAGATATAGCGGTAATAGAACAGGACAAGCGGGTCGATGATGCGATAGGCGGTCTTGCGTCTGCTTTCGGGATCGTTGATGGGCGTCTGCTTCTGGACGAGCTCCATGGAGATGAGCTTGTCGAGCACGGCGCTCATTGCCTGGCCGCTCGAGACATGCGATTGGGCCAGTATGTCTTTCCAGCGGGAGTATCCCTGGACAAGGGCCAGGAACACCTCATTGGCATTTGCCATCTTCGAGATTTCCTGGGAGAGACAGATCTCGACCTCCGATTCGAGGCGTGCGCCTGGTGCTGTAACAAGATCGATGATGTTGTCACGGACACTCTTCGAGCTGTCGACCAGACGGTCGTAATAGGGAATGCCTCCGAACACGCTGAAGAGGCGGACCCTGTCTTCCGGCGAGAAGTTGGGAAAGAACCTGCCTGCATCGTAGTAGTCCATAGGATCGAGCTTCATGGCAAGATCGATTCTGCCGTAAAGAGGGTTCTCCCGTTCGAGCAGGGATTTCATGACATCGACGAAGGAGCCGCAGAGTATGAGCTTCAGGTGCGAAGTCTCACGGTAGGTATCGATGAGGACCTGCAGGATGCTGTCGAGCCCGCTCACGACATCGCGCAGATAAGGATATTCATCGAGAACCAGCACCATGTCTCTGCTCTCTGCCTGGCGGAAGAGGAAGTCTGCAATCTCCCGGAAGCTCGAAAATGCCAGCGGAGGAAGCCCAAGCGTGTCCGATAGCGCGCGGGACAGATTGCTGAGGTTGTCAGCTTCGGATGTCTGGGTGCATTCGAAGTAGATTGCCGTGCACTGAATCTTCTTGAGCGTCTGCTTGATGAGTTCGCTCTTGCCAACACGACGGCGTCCATAGATGAGTACGTTGCGCTGGGAAGGATTTGAAAGCTCTCGGATGAGCCTGTCCAGCTCTCGCTCTCTTCCAATGAATTCCATAGCGGAATCCTTTCTCGACGTATCTGTGCGGCTATAGAGATTTTAACTCAAAAACTTTTGACTCAAAATAAATTGAGTCAAAAACAATTGAGTTAATTGCATGCAGGAAGCAGGGATGCTGCGCGTTTGACAAAGAAAAAAGCTCCCCTCCGAAGAGAGGAGCTTTGCATTTTCGTGGCTGGAGCAGAGGGATTCGAACCCCCATTACAGGCACCAAAAACCCGGGTCCTGACCATTGGACGATGCTCCAAAGCTGGGAATCAAGTGTATCAGGTCTTTGAGCTGCGTGCCAGATGGAAGCTACTTTGCGAAGGCTGCGCAGATGGCATCGAGCAGAAGGACTGCGAGCGTCTGGGCATCGCTTGTCGTGAACGTGCCATTGTAGTCGGGCCCCACCGGAAGCTCGATGCGCAGAATCGGCTGCTCGGCATCGGAGAGCTCGAGGGCGCTCCTGATGCGCGTGGCCAGGGTGTCGGTGTCGTCGAGCGTGAGGTTAGCGACATTCGTCGAGTTCTCAGGCAGGGGAGATGCTGCCATGCTGAAGATTGCCTCGCAGTCGGGCGTGGCATGGTCGGGATCGTCTACGAGCTCGAGGCCAGAGTTGTTCGCTGTTGCGCTTGCGAGGTTGAACATGCGGCCGGCCACATTCCTCGAGATCGGATCCTCGCCGGTGATGGCGAGATGGGTACCTTCGAGCACGTTGGCTGCGCGGGCATAGCCCATGACGCCCATGGGGTGCGGGCCAGCTGCGGGCTTTCCGGCCCATACATGGTGCAGCCGCTCGATAGCATCGAACGTCTCCGGGAATGCCATGCCGTCAGCAAGCTGGCCGACGCCTTCCTGGAAGGACTTCACGGCAGCCTCGGTATGGGCGCCAAAGAAGCCATCTGCCTCGCCGCAGGAGAAGCCGAGGATGTTCAGGGCATTCTGGAGCTCGCGTACGTCGTTGCCGTGGAAGTTCGGCAAGCGCAGATAGAGGGTGCGGTCGCCCATCTCATAGCACTCGTCCACGAGCGCTGCCCAGGTCTGGGCATCCACAGCCTGGCCGAGCGGCAGATCGTGCTCGATGCGGAACTTCGCGACCGCATTTGCCGTCGAAGGGCCAAAGTGGCGCTCGGCGCACTCCTCGTCGTCGATGGTGTACCCAAGATGCTTGAGACGGTCCTGGATGTCCTCGACAGCGTCGCCGCTTGTTCCCTCAAGAATGGGATTCATCCGTTCCTCTTTCATATCTATGCACCCCATATCGCTTCATGCGGATGGTATGCGGAGCTCAATTTGGGAAGGTCTCGCATGCTACACGCTTTGTATGGTACGCGTCTTCGCAAGATGGTCTAGCCGGCGCGCTCCACAAAAAAGTCGGCCATATCGAGGAGGAGCTCTTCGGCATCGGCTGCCCAGCTGAGCCCCTCGAGATGGCTCTTGGCCGAGGCGGCAAGTTCGTGGGCCTCTTCGCGCACGGCGTCGATGGCGCCTGCCTCGTCCATGAGGGCAACGGCACGGGCCTGCGCATCCGGATCCTCCGTATGGGCAGAGAGGATGGAGATGAGCTCGTCGTGTGCAGCTTCAGGCAGCTTCTCGAGGGCAAGGCAGACCGCAAGCGTGCGCTTTCCTTCCGTGATGTCGCTCCGGAAGTCCTTGCCCTGCTTCTCGGCATCGCCGACAAGGTTCAGAAGGTCGTCCTGGAGCTGGAAGGCAAGGCCTGCATCCATGCCAAAGGCATGAAGGGCAGCTACCTGCTCCTTCGTGCCGCCTCCCGTGATGGCGCCTGCTGCGAGAGGCGTTGCTGCCGAATAGTAGGCTGTCTTGTGCCTTGCCATGACCCTATAGTCATCGGGTGTGATGTCCCAGCGCCCATCCCTCGTCCAGCCGAGGTCCAAGGCCTGGCCCTCCACAGTGCGCTGCTCCATGCGGGCAAGAAGGGAAAGGACGGAGAGCTTCGTCTCTGCATCGAGCGTGCAATCGTCCAGGATGCCTGCAAAGGTGTGGACGATGCCGAGGTCTCCGATATTGATTGCGACGCCTGTGCCCTCCGTGAGGTAGGTGCAGGGCTCGCCGCGGCGCAGCTGCCCCTCATCGGCGATATCGTCGTGGATGAGGGCAGCTGACTGGAAATACTCGATAGCAGAGGCACAGGAGAGCGCACGGGCTTCGTCTCCGCCTACGGCCTCGGCGCCCAAGAGCACAAGGGCAGGGCGGGTGCGCTTGCCGCCTGCTTCGGTGAAGCGGGCAAGCGGCGCATAGGCATAGCGCTCCATGTCATCCACTGACTGCGTCCCGGCTTCGGGCTTCGGTGCATGCTCGGCCAGGTACGCATTGATGGCAGGACGCTTCTGAGCAAGATATGCCGCAAAGAGGCGGCCGTGCGCTTCTCCCATAGCGGTCTATCCCTCGTAGCCGTTCGGGTTCTTGGACTGCCAGTTCCAGCCATCGCGGCACATATCGTCGATTGTGTACTTGGCCTTCCAGCCCATCTCGCGCTCTGCCTTCGAGCAGTCGGCGTAGTTCGCATCGACATCGCCCGGACGGCGCGGCTCGATTCTGTACGGAAGCTCCTTCCCGCAGGCCTTGGAGAAGGCCTTGATGATCTCGAGGACCGATGTGCCCTTGCCGGTGCCGAGGTTGAAGATTTCGACGCCTGTGCGGCCGTTCATCCAGCGCAGTGCTGCGACATGGCCGGTACCGAGGTCGCAGACATGGATGTAGTCGCGCACGCCTGTGCCGTCAGGCGTGTTGTAGTCGTCGCCGTAGACATGGACATACTCGCGCTTGCCGACAGCGACCTGTGCGACATACGGAAGCAGGTTGTTGGGGATGCCCTTCGGGTCCTCGCCCATGAGTCCGGAGGGGTGCGCTCCGATGGGGTTGAAGTAGCGGAGCAGCACGACATTCCACTCGGGGTCTGCCGTGTGGAGGTCGGTCAGGATCTGCTCGATCATCCACTTCGTCCAGCCATAGGGGTTCGTGGCAGGCTTCTTCGGGCTCTCCTCGGTGAGGGGCAGGGAATCAGGCTTGCCGTAGACCGTGGCGGAGGAGCTGAAGATGATGTCCTTGCAGCCGTGGTTCCTCATCACGTCGACGAGGGTGAGCGTGTTGCCGAGGTTGTTCGTGTAGTATTCGATCGGCTTCTTGACGGACTCGCCGACAGCCTTGAAGCCTGCGAAGTGGATGACACGGTCGATATCGTTCTCGTCGAAGATCTCGTTCATCGCCTCGCGGTCATTCACATCGGCACGATAGAACGTGAGGTTCTTTGCCTTCTCTTCGCCGACGATCGTATCGATGCGGTCGATGACCTTCTCCGAGGCATTGGACAGATCGTCCACGATCACGACCTGGTAGCCGCTGTTCAGGAGCTCGACGACCGTGTGGCTGCCGATGAATCCTGCACCGCCGGTGACAAGGACGCAGGTATCCTTCGGATCCTTCTTCTCGCTCATGTACGTCTCCTTGTGCTCAGGGCAGACGATGCCTGCCCATGTACAGAAACAAGCACAGCAAAGTATACCAGCTGCCTATGGACGTGCTGTTGGGGTAGCGAAAGCATGGGCGGATGCTGACATTGGCTTCAGGCTGCAGGCAGAATCTTTCACACGCTGCCTGTCTGTGGACGATTCACCCGGTCTTTTCATGTCCGGCCTGCAGAGGCTGCCTTTTGGCTTTCTGGCGCTGCGGGCTGGAACGCTTTCCCTGCGTCCTGTGCCCGAGACGCCGGAATCCGAGCGGCAGAGGGCCCGGAAGGGCATCTGCCTTCCGAAGAAGGATGGAATGCCTGCAAGAGGCGGGGCCAGCGGAGTGCCGGCCAGGGGCCCGCATGCGGCGGCTTCGGCACCTGCCCTCCATGACGGCACGGGCCTGCCTGAAGGGCAGGCTTTGATGCGGGAAAAGAGAGGCGCCAGACCGAAAGATCCGGCGCCTCTCCCATGGCGTCTCTTGAGCCTGCTATTTCGCGAGCAGCGCCTGGTATCCTGCCATCGTGTAGTAGTTGTACGGCTGGTTGAAGTGCGGCAGGAAGAAGATGTCGAGGAGCGCCAGGCGGTCAATCGTGATGCCCTCTTGGATGGCAAGCGAGAACATGTGGATGCCTGCGCTCATATCGTAGGTCGATGCCATCTGAGCTCCGAGCACCTTCCTCGTCGTGCCGTCGTAGACGACCCTGATTGTGACCTCGGGGTTCTCCGTCTCGATGAAGGTGGCCTTCTGCACGTCTGTGAAGTCGCTCACCTTTGCGTCATAGCCGAGCTTCTTCGCCTTTGCCTCGGTGAGACCAGTCGCTACCATCTTGAGGTCGTAGATGCAGATGCCGGAAGACCCTTGGACACCGATGCCGTCAATGGCGGTACCGGCAGCATTGTGGCCAGCCACGATGCCGGAACGCACAGCGTTCGTTGCAAGCGCGATATAGGCAGCCTCGCCGTCTTCAGCGTTGTCGAAGCAGCTCGAGCAGTCGCCGATGGCATAGACGCCCTTCTTCGAGGTCTCCTGATGGTGGTCGACGAGAAGGGCTCCATTGCCGAGCGTCGCAAAGCCTGCATCATAGAAGAGCTCTGCGTTCGGACGGAAACCGACGCAGATGCAGACAAGGTCTGCTGCATGCGTCTCCTTGTCGGTCACGACGGATGCAACCTTGCCATCCTTGCCCTCGAAGCGCTCGACGGTCTCGCCGAAGGCAAGATGGATACCGTGGGAGGAGAGGTTCTGTGCCATGCGCTCGGAGAATGGTGCATCGAAGTTCGAGGAGACGCAGGTCGGCGCCTGGTCGATGAGCGTGACCTCCTTGCCGCAGCGCTGGAAGGCTTCGGCGAGCTCGACACCGATATAGCCGGCACCGACGACGGCGACGCGCCTGATTGCCTCATCCCTGAGCTTTTCGATCACGGCCTGGGCATCCTGGAAGAGCTTCACCTGCTGGATATTCTCGAGGTCGCGTCCTTCCCAGCGGGGAAGCACCGGCACAGAGCCAGTTGCCAAGATCAGCCTGTCGTAGTGCTGCTCATACGTCTTGCCGTCGGGCCCTTCTGCATAGAGCATCTGGGCATCGTAGTCGATATGGTCGACACGGGTTTCCATGTGGACCGTGGCGCCCTTTGCCTCGAACTGCTCCTTCGTCTGGTAGAAGAGACCATCGGGCTTCGAGATCTGCCGTCCGATCCACAGCGCCATGCCGCAGCCGAGGAAGCTTATGTTCGTGTTCTGGTCGAAGATGATGACGTCGTTTCCGGGATGGTTGTCGAGTATCGCATTGGCTGCTGCCGTGCCGGCGTGGTTGGCGCCGACAATCACGATCGTGCTCATGGGGAAGTCCTCTCGTTCTGCTTTTGGTGAGACATATGGCGTTCTTCGTCCATATGTCACAAAATTAATATCAATAAACAGGACTGATTACAAGCAGCAATCGGGAAACGGTACAAATAGGCAAAGGCAGCGATTTTCAGTTATCTCAAACCATTGTCGCGACTGCATCGCGATACGGCGAGGAAACGAAAGCCTCAGATGTGTTTAAGCTCCGTCCCGTAGCCTTGAGCCATGCACAGACAGACAAGAGCATCCGTCAGGAGGCACGAGATGGCACAGAATGAAAAGAACGCAGAGGCTACGACGGTACGGGCACAGAGCTATCTTCTGGCCCAGGACGAATGCGCAGAGCTCCTCTTCTGGGCACGCAGCCAGAAGGGCACCGCTGAGAAGCGCTTCGAGAAGCGCCGCCTCTATCTCGATTCCGATGCATTTGCCCTGGCACAGAGCGTCATGCGCGGATCTGCCTTCAGGGCCCAGGTCTGGCTTGAGAGCGAAGGGGCGGCAACCTTCGAGGACGATGTGGATCTCAAGGTCGCAGAGTCGTTTGCCGGCTTCGGCTATACCTTCCATACGAAATCGTCCCTGCTCGAGACGCTCCTGCTCAGCCAGGAGGATATGTTCGTGCTGAGCCCCGCAAAGCTCGCTGTGAAGACGCTTGCTGCCCAGGCGGGCCCGCTCCAGCCAAAGGTGGCCGTCTATGCCTCTGGCATCGAGATCGAGTGGGATGGCATGAAGATGAAGCTCGTCGAGCATCTGCGCTCGAGGGATACGGGCCTGAATCTTTCCGGCGATGCCGGAGACGAGGCGCTGCCGGAGGGCTCTGTCCTCTTCGAGCTGCCGCGTGGCGGCATGATGCCCGAAGGCCTCATTGCATTCCTTGGCTCCCATGAGCTCATGCTGCTGGGCCAGAGCGCAGGGCAGCTTATGGCAAGCCAGTACATGGGGCGTGCTGCAGAAGCACGCTTCGAATCGGCGCTTGCACTCTGATCTCCGATTTCATGATGGTGCCGCAAGACATCAAGTCTCCCTTCTCCCCGTTGGAAGGCCCGCATCACATTACGTGTGGTGCGGGCCTTTCGCATGGAGCGGGATTGGGCTGTCGGTCCTCAGAACGAGCGGCGCTTCAGGATGGCGGAAGAGATGAGGCAGGAGAGAGCATAGAGCGCAAGGCCAGCGCAGATGAAGCCAGCTGCAAGCATGCCTTTGGGACATGAATGGATGAAATCGGCTGGAGCTGCGGCGCCCGGACCTGCGAAGGAGGCGGCAATCGCGATGGCGGGGAGGATGAGAACCGACACGAGCCCCTTCTGGCCGAAGGCATAGAGCAGCGGCATGAGAAGAGACAGGAGTACAAGCGCAAAGCAGAGGATGACAGCAGGAAGCAGGAGGATTCCGTCGTAAAACCCATCTGTGACGAGGGCCCATGGGGCGCCTTCGAGCATAGCCGCCGCCATGGAATCCGCTGCGAAGGAAAACCCGAAGCAGATAGCAAGCGACATGAGGCAGAAGAGGTAGCGGGAGACGACGAGGCTTCGGGGTGCAGAGGGAAGCGCAAGAAGTGCCTCTCTCCAGTGACTCTTTTCATCAGATGCAAAGGCCTGGATGCACATGTAGAGCGGAACCATTGCCGCAAGTGTGGAGAAGAGATTGACAAGGGCGACAAGATCCATCGAGCTGCCGTTCATGAACGAGGCAGCGAGGATCACGGTGACTGCAGCAAGGGTGAATGCCATGGCCCGCACGGCGTGGCGGAACGTGATCCATTCGTTGAGAAGCAGGCTCTTCATCATCAGATCTCCTCTCCTTTCACAGCAAGACGCAGAAGCGCGTCGAGGGCGAGCGTATCGAGTGCAAGGTCAGGGAAGGCGCGGGCAAAGCGCTTCCTGTCCTCTATCAGGAGAAGCAGATGCCTGCCCTCGTGCAGGCAGGCAGCGGGTGGCTCCTGCCTCCCTGAGTGCGTCCTTCCTCTCTTCGAAATCGGAAGCTCTGAGCGCCAGCGTCGCAAAGCGCTTCTCGAGCACGTCGGCGTCTTCGGCGAAGATGAGCTTTCCTGCATCCATAAGAAGGATGCGGTCGGCAAGGGACTCGAGGCCAGACGTGATGTGCGACGAGATGAGGATGAAGGTATCAGGAGTCTTGGCAAGATGCTCGCGCAGGACAGAGAGCGCCTCGTCGCGTACGACGGGGTCGAGCCCTGCGGTTGGCTCGTCGAGGAGCAGGAGCGTGGCTCCCGAGGCGAGGGTGAGCGCAATCTGGAGCTTCATGCCCTGTCCGCGCGAAAGGCTCTTTGCCGTTATGCCGGAAAGGGCTCTGGCGTTCTGTGCAAGCTCGAATCTTTCGAGCGGCTCCTCCAGATAGGCCAGATCGAAGGCAGGATAGAGACCGTGCTCGATACGTACGATATCTCCTGCGGTGTATTCCTCGGGATAGGGGCAGACGGCACAGGCAGAGGCAACATGCTGCTTCAGGGCTATGAGCTCTGCTGCAGAGAGGGCTTTCGGGTCCTGGCCGATTCCCTCCGCCGGCTTCACGAGCCCAATCGCAGCACGGATGAGGGTCGTCTTGCCGGCGCCGTTTGCGCCGATGAGCCCCAGGACCATGCCTTGCGGCACGGATATAGAGACGGGGCCGACCGTGAGTGCGGGGTAGCGCTTTGCGCGCCCCTCATAGGCGAGGGGGCGGATGCCTCTCTCATGATTCCTCCCATTCGAGGTCGAGCATGTCATGGAGCTCTTCCAGGGAAAGCCCTGCAGTGCGTGCCCTCTCCACGGCCTTCGCGAGGTTCTCCTCCACGAGCCTCAGCTGCTCCTCGCGGATGAGGCCGGCAGAGCCTTCCGCGACGAACGAGCCCTTGCCGGGCACGGCAGCGATGAAGCCCTGTGCCTCGAGGTCCGAATAGGCCCGCTTCGTCGTGATCGCCGAGATCCTCAGGTCTGCCGCGAGCTGCCTGATGGAGGGGAGCTGCTCTCCGGGCACAAGGTCGCCCGACATGATCTGGGCGCGTATCCCCTCTGCGACCTGCTCGTAGATGGGCTTCCCCGAGCTGTTCGAGATCGGTATGTCGACCATGGTTCATCTCCTTCCCTCTGTTATAAATGTATATATCGTATATATACACGCGTATCAATATGAGCAGCTAAAGGATCGATAAGATCTATAGCTCGCGGCAGATCGCTCCATGGCAATGCCCTGCATCCTCCAGGTGCGGAGAAGATGCAGGGCATAGGTGAGGACATGCAGCGTTGGAGAGATGTCAGAACAATACCGGAAATGGCATTGTGTGGCCGGTCAGGACTCCTTGTCGTCGGGCCGATATTCCAGAAGGTCTCCTGGCTGGCAGCCGAGGGCGGAGCAGAGCTTCTCGAGCGTGCTTACCTTGATGGCCTTGGCCTTGCCGCATTTCAGGACCGACATGTTCGCTACGGTGATGCCGACACGGTCAGCCAGCTCGGTGACGCTCATCTTGCGCTTGGCAAGCATGACATCGATGTTGAAGACGATCCTGCCGCTCATATCGTGAGGTCGCTTTCTTCCTGGAGCTCGGCTGCGCGCTCGACGAGATGGGAAAGGGCAGAGGCGATGGCGGCGCCGGCAATGCCTGCGCAGACCACAAGAAGCGACAGCAGAAGGACGCCCGGGTGGTTCATGCCCTTGCAGAAGAGCGCGATGTTGCCGGCAAGGAAGAAGAGGGCATCTCCTGCCGCGAGCTTGGCTATGACGGCCAAGAGATGCGCCACGCCAGAGGTGAAGGCCTGCCCCGCACGTATTGCCTGGGCAATCTTCCAGACAAGGGCAAGGGCTGCAAAGCAGGGGATGGCAGCGAGCCAGATGAAGGCAAGCCACGGCATATACCAGCCAGAGAACTCCGGATAGTCGTAGAGGATTGCCTCGCCTGCTGCGGGAACCACGGCTATGACTGCAATGGCCAGACAGGCAGCGACGATAGCGGTGGCAGACATGAGATATCCCGAAAGCTTCTTCTCGTCCATGGGAGACCTCCCTCTCTTGGGGACCATAGCAGAAGCTTACGGGATATCATGCTGTAACGCAATGAATATTTATCGTATTACGATAAATATTGTGCAACGAGGAAGAACGGTTTCGGGTATTGAGCTGGTTCTAGAGGAGCTTCTCTTCCCATTCTGCCGGCTTGAAGCCAGGTGTCAGGGGAACGCCATCCACAAGGACGAGCGGCCGCTTCACAAGCATGCCGTCGGTGGCAAGAAGCGTTGTGGCCTCGTCTTCGGAGAGCCCCTCGTCGAGCATCTTCTTCACGCCAAGCGAGCGGTAGAGCGTGCCTGACGTATTGAAGAAGCGGCGAAGCGGCAGGCCTGAGGCGGGAATCCACTTCTCGAGCTCTTCCTTTGTGGGGTTGTCGTCCTTGATGTTGCGGTCGGTATAGGCGACGTGGTGCTCGTCGAGCCAGGCCTTGGCCTTCTTGCAGGTCGTGCAGCGTGGATACTCGATGAAGACGATCTCTGACATGAGGGTGCTCCTTCTTGTTCATAATGGTTCTCAATCTCTATTGTGGCAGAGATGGGCGTTTGGGCAAGGGCCCGCTTAGGACAGATGGGGGAGTGGTATATCCTTCTGCGTGTATGAAGCATCCAGAGAAGGCGGGAGCATGAGCAAGCGGGTAGTCTTCTATTACGTCCGCCACGGCGAGACGCAGTTCAACCGTGACGGCGTGATACAGGGAGGACGGGTCGATTCTGCCCTGACAGACGAGACCATGCCTGTGCTTGACAGGACACGAGAGGCGCTCAGGGATATCCCGCTGGCAGCAGTCTGGTGCTCTCCTCTGGGCCGTGCCCAGGCATCGGCTGAGCGTGTGGTGGCAGGACGAAATATCAAGATCCAGACGCTCGACAACCTCCATGAGTTCGATTTCGGCGAGCTCGACGGAAAGCCCTACAAGGGCCACCGTCTCGACTTTGCCCGCCACTTCTTGAAGCAGGACTTCTCCGATATCGGCGGAGAGTCGGGAGAAGAAGTGCGCGGGCGTGTCGAGCGTGCCTTCCGCAAGATGTACAAGGCAGCACGCAACGGCGACGTCGTCCTCGTCGTTGCCCATGGGGCGCTCCTGCGCTCCTGCGTCTATGAGTTCTCGCGCGTGAGCGCAGCCTCGAAGAAGATCGCAAGTCTCACAATGAAGGTACCGAATGGCTCCATCTCGACCATCAGCTGCCAGGACGGCGAGTTCACGATGCGGGTCATGCCGAGAAAGCCGGAAGACTTCCGCCCCTTCTCGTGGGAGACGGCAGAGGACTAGATTCTTCTGAGCCCCTCCCAGGCCCACATGATGAGGGGCGCTGGCAGGATCTTGTCTGCGATGCGCATGATGAAACCTGTGATGCAGCAGGTGGCAATGGGATAGTTGATACGGTTCACGAGCATGGACCAGTTCACGACGTGGGTGGCAGAAAGCTGCGGGAACGGATGGTTCACGGTATGGCCGTTCTTCGTATCGCGGGCGACCTTGATGAACTCGGTCTTGACCCAGAGAGGGCAGACAGCCGTGATGAAGATGCCCTTGCCCCTGAGCTCGAAGCGAAGGGCTCTTGTGTAGCTTCTCACGAAGGCCTTGCTCGCAGCATAGACGTTGAGGCCGGGAAGCGGCTGGAACGAGGCGGACGAGGCAATCTGGATGATGTGGCCTCCCTTGCCCATGCAGGGAAGGGCGATCTGCGTCATGTCCACGACAGCACGGCAGTTGAGGTCGACCATCTTGTCGACCTCTTCCCGTGTCATGTCTGCATATGTCCCGAACTTGCCGAAGCCGGCAGCATTGACAAGAAGGGAGACGGTGAAGGCGGGGTCCTTGGCCTTCTCTTCTGCAAGCATGCGTTCAAGCTCGTCGAAGCTCTTTGTATCGGCGAGGTCGAGCGGTACGGGACGGACGGGCACCGAGAGCTCGGCTTTGAGCTCTTCGAGCCGCTCCCGCCTTCGGGCAATGGCCCAGATCTCGTCTGCAGCCTTATGGTCGGCACACCAGTGTGCGTACTGCCTGCCGAGGCCGGAAGATGCTCCGGTGATGAGTGCGATGCGCATGGAATCAGCCTTTCTGCGGAGGCAGGATGGTCTCTGCTGCAAGATGAATCTGGGAGCGGTCGGCAAGCTTCGGGAAGCCCGGTCCGAGCCAGATGGAGGACTCGCCGGGACCCAGCACGAGCGGCATCCTCGAGTGTACCGGACCGACATCGCCGTTCGGCGGACAGGTCACGATCGAGACTTCCCCATCTTTCATGACAGCAGCAAGAAGGAAGATGCGGTGGCCTTCCGACGTGAAGCGGACGGCGACTTTTCCGTCGGGTGCCGGAGAGCCCGGCTCTGTCCATGACTCATAGAAGGCGCGTACCGGCACAAGGCAGCGGCCACACGTGATGGGGTCGACCCACATGCCATAGCCATCACGCAGCTGGGAGAGCGCGGTCTCGATGCGGGTGTTGAAGACGCGTCCCTGGCGCTTCGGCTGCGTGCTTGCAAAGCCCCAGATGAGCTCCTGGGCCTTGAGTGCGCCGCCACGCTCCTTCACGACCGTGGCAAGCTTCGCTCCGGGGTAGACATCCTTCGGCACGGGATTGTCCTTCGGGATGCGGGCATGCCCCGTCGTGGCATAGAGGTCGAGCGCCATCTGCAGCTCGTCCATCTGTACGGGCACGATCCTGTGACACATCGCTCATCCACCTCCTGCATGCTTCTCCTGCTTCTGGTTGTTGTACCCACTTCCCATGGAAGAGCGCATATCCGGGACAGCTAGGCTCCAGCCGGCAGAAGAAGGCCGCCGGAGGGAATTGCCCTTCCGGCGGCCTTGCTGCGCTTTTGTCTCTTCTAGAGGAGCTTTTCCAGGCAGACGAGCTGGATATGGGGAATGCCATTGAAGTTGCAGGGAACGATGTCCACTTCCTTGTAGCCAAGGCGGGCATAGAGCCTGCGGGCGGAAGCATTGCGCTCGTTCGTGTCGATGCGGCAGGCTGTGCAGCCGCGCTTGGCTGCCTCCTCCTCATAGAAGCCGACGAAGGAAGAGCCGTAGCCCTTGCCCTTGTAGCGCGGATCGACGACCAGGGTATGGAGCACGAGCACCTGGTCGTCCGGCGTATCCTCCGTCCAGTGGGCGAGGGCGTACTCCGGCACCTGCGTCTGGTTGATGATGCCAGAGGCAACAAGTCTCGTCTCGCCTTCGACGAAGTCCTCCATCGCATAGAGCGTTCCCTCATCGAGGGCACGCCGGGCAGTCTCGGGGACCGGATAGATGCTGCGGACCCAGCCGATCGTCGTGCGTCCTGCCTCTTCCTCGTCGTGGACGAGCTCATAGGACTTGATTATGGCCGGGATATCCTGCGGGCCTGCTTTTCGGACATGCATGGAGCGGGGCCTTCCTTAGTCGCGCTTCCAGGGAACGAGGCAGGCGTCGAGGCCGGCAACGAGGGCATCCTTGTCCATGTGCCTGCCGATGAAGCACAGCTTCGTCATCCTGTCGCCACACTCCGGATCCCAGTCGTCCATGAGCTCGGGGCTCTCCTCGATCATCTTCTTCTTTTCGTCCTCAGGGGCAGAGTCGACGAAGAGGCCGTTCTCCGTGAGGGAGACCTGCTGGCCCGCCTGCTCGAAGATGTAGCACATGTCAGGATCCTGCGAGCACCAGAACATGCCCTTGCAGCGGATGATGGACTCCGGCCAGGTCTGGAGGAACTCGTTGAACTTGTCGACGTCGAAGGGCTGCCTGCGCTCGTAGACGAAGGTCGTGACGTCGTACTCGAGGACCTCGGGGTTCTCATGCTCCTCGGGGTGATCCATTGCATCGATCCAGGCTGCAGAGTTGTAGGCGCGGCTGAAGTCGAAGCGGCCGGTATCGAGGAGCTCGTCCATCGGCACGTTGCCGTGGTCGGCGACGACGATCTTTGCATCGCGCTGGAGGCTCCTGACGAGAGCCTTGAGCTCGGAGAGCTGGTCCTCCGTCACGAGGTCGCTCTTGTTCAGGATGACGGTGGTGCAGAACTCGAGCTGCTGGATCAGCAGCGACTCGATATCGTCTTCCTCGATATCGTCGCGCAGCAGGTCCTTGCCGCCATTGAACTCGTCGTACATGCGCTTGCAGTCGACGACAGCGACGATGTTGTCGAGATCGAGCGGGGCTTCGCCGTCCGTCTTGGACTGGTCGCAGAAGTTCGAGATCGTGTAGGCGATGGGGATGGGCTCGCAGATGCCGGAAGCCTCGATGATGATGTAATCGAAGTCCCCGGACTTGGCGATGCCGTCAAGCTGGTTTGCAAGGTCGCCTGCGAGCGTGCAGCAGATGCAGCCATTCGTGAGCGGGATCAGGGAGTCGGTCTTCGAGAGGCCGCCGTCCTTGATGAGGGAGGCGTCGACATTGACCTCGCCGATATCGTTCACGATGACAGCAGCGCGGATGCCCTGGTCATTGTTCAGGATGTGGTTCAGAAGGGTCGTCTTGCCGGCACCGAGATAGCCGGTGAGCATGATGATCTTGACTTGCTTTGCCATGGATTCCTTGAATCCTTTCTCTTCGGGGCGCAGCTCTGCGCAGCCATATTTCGGAGGTTTGTATACCCTGCAGACGTTCTCTGTTTGCGAGGCAGGTGGGCTGTGCGCGCAATCTCCTTGTTCTCGCCCCATTTTAAGGATGTGGGCGGCTACCATGATAGAAGCCCGCATAACTCTTCAGAAATGCATCGGAAGAAGGCAGTCTGTGATCAAGCTCATCCTCACGGACCTCGACGATACGCTCATCCCGGTTGGCGCTCCCTGCGCTTCCGCACGTGCCAGGAAAGCGATTCATGTACTCCTCGACCATGGCATCCATTTCGGGCCGGTATCGGGACGCATTCCCTCTGCCATGGGGTGGATGTTTGCAGACGATGCGGCCTGCTTTGCGACAGGCGCCTTCTCGAATGGCCAGATCCTCCATCTCGATGGACGCGAGGTCGGCGTGAAGGAGCTTCCTTTTGAGGCGCTCGTGCACACGCAGGAGATCCTCGATGCGACGGGGCACGCCGCTCTTGCCATCTACGATGTGGAGGGTGATGGAAGGGCTACGCTCTATTCTGGCGTGCCCGATCTGATCGGGCAGGACAGGACGATCTTCACGGAGTCCTCAGGCAGGGTCGAGACGAAGCTCGACCCTCATGCCCGCTACATCAAGGCCAATGTCCATGTATCGGGAAGCTACGAGGAGAGGTGTGCGCTCAGAGACCGTCTGAAGCAGGAAGTGCCTGAGCTCGGCTTCGTGCTGCCAAGCCTCAAGGCGCCGCTCATCGATATCTCTCCTGCCGGCTGGGACAAGGGCTCGAGCGTACGTGCGCTCGCGGAAGCCCTGGGCGTGGGGCTCGACGAGGTCGTCTGCTTCGGCGATTCGGAAAACGACCTCTCGATGATCGAAGCCGTGCCGAATGGCGTGGCTGTTGCCAATGCAGCTCCTGAGATCAGGGAGGCGGCACGCTGGCATATCGGCCCCTCGAAGGATGATGCAGTCGCAGCAGCGCTCGAAGATATCGCGCGTGCCGCCGATGCAGGCACGCTTCCTTCCTTCATGCAGGAATAGACTAAGACATGTCGACATTTCCCCAGATGGATGCGCGCCTGGAGCGGCGCATCCTTGAGGAGCTGAAGCGCCGGAACATGCTCAGCACCGATGGCATAACAACGGTCTTCGGAAAGTCGGCAATCAGGCAGGGAGGGCCTGGGCCTGAGGCGCTTGCCGATGCTGCAGCACCGCAGAAGCGCCTGGTCGAGCTTGCCTATGCAACGCCCTGGACAGGGGAGTGCTCCTGTGCTGCCTGGATCGAAGAAGCATTTGTGCGTCTCGGATATGGGCATGTGGACGGAGATGCGTTCGAGCTCTGCCGGAAGTACCTGGGGCTCGACGATCTTGCAGAGCTCAAGGTGGGCATGGCAGTAGGGGTGGAGCATCACCCTTACAGCGCTCAGGGGCTTACCTATGGGCATATCGGCCTCTACATCGGAGACGGCAAGATCTTGGACTGCGCCGATGACAGGGTCAGATGCGCGCCGCTTGCCCTCTGGCTTTCCATCTATGGGGCCATGGACGATCCGCGCTGGGGCTGGCTCGACCATCTTGCGCTCGACCGGGTGAAGCCTGAGCTCTAAAGCAGACATATATAAGTGGACAGGCCGGGAGCGGATCCCGGCCTGTCCGAAGAGGGTAGTGCAGGTTGTGGCCTAGCCGAAGTAGCGCTTGAGGAGGCCAGCAAAGGCACGGCCGTGACGGGCTTCGTCGCGGGCCATCTCGTGCACCGTGTCATGGATTGCATCGAGGTTTGCAGCCTTGGCACGCTTTGCGAGATCCGTCTTGCCGGCAGTGGCGCCGTTCTCGGCCTCGACACGCATCTCGAGGTTCTTCTTGGTGGAGTCGGTCACGACCTCGCCGAGGAGCTCGGCGAAGCGGGATGCATGATCTGCCTCCTCGAAGGCAGCCTGGCGATAGTACATGCCGATCTCGGGATAGCCCTCGCGCATTGCGACGCGGCTCATTGCAAGATACATGCCGACCTCGGAGCACTCGCCGTTGAAGTTGGCACGGAGGTCCTCGATGATGTCCTCAGGAACGCCCTCAGCCTTGCCGACGCCCACGACATGCTCGGCAGCCCAGGTGAGCTCGCCCTCCTGCTTCGTGAAGCGGGAGCCGGGGCAGCCGCACTGGGGGCACTTGTAGTCGGCAGGCAGCTCGTCGCCGTCGAACTCTTCCACGTAACCGCAGACGGGGCATACAAACTTCATGGCGCATTTCCTCTCTCTTTTGCCGGGACAGCGCTTCCGTCCCGATCTTTCTGTTCCCGAACAGGAATGCCTCTCATAAGGGTCTCCCTTAGGCGTCTTATGGAGAAGCTGCTTCTCCGCATGAAACACACATTTGACCAGCATGCATCTGCTACGATGGCCGAGCATGTTCCAGAGGGGTGCTTGCATTCTTATCAGGAACAGTTATTATGATAGACAGGAGAAGCGGCAAGTCAAGGACTTTCTGCCCGACTCTCCGAAGCTTTACGGATCCCAGACGCTGTGCTCTGGACCCAGGAAATGAGGAAGCATGACAGAGAGAAGAAACACGAGGCAGCGCCAGCTGGTGCTCGAGGAGGTGCGCTCCCGGCACGACCATCCGACGGCTGAGCAGATCTTTGATGAGGTGCACAAGGTCGACGAGCATCTGAGCCGCGCCACGGTCTATCGCAATCTCCACCTTCTGGCTGACGAAGGCATCATTCTCTCGATCAAGGCGCCAGGCGGGGAGAGGTTCGACCTTCGTACGGATGAGCACGCCCATGTGATCTGCGTCCGCTGCGGCAAGGTCATGGACGTCGGCGTCCATGAAGACCAGACGCTCGATGCCCAGGCAACGGCCGACCTGCGTCCGTTCGCGGAGGGGGGCTATCCCTGGACTGTCTATTCGCATGCCACGATCTTCCAGGGCCTCTGCCCGGAATGCGCAGCGAAGGAGCAGGCAGAGAAGGAAGCTTCTGCCACGGCGTAGGCTCCGCTCTGCTCTGTCGAACGGAGCGATTCTGTCGGTGAACGGAAAATGAAGGACATCTGCTGGAAACAGTGGATGTCCTTCTGCTAAAATCATACATGGCAAGATTGTTACTCATCCCTTGAGGCATTACTTGCGCGAAGTGTGGCATGACTCGAAGTCCTCGTCTCGCGTAGAAGCCTGAAGGGTATTTTTTTATGCGCCTTGTCAAGAAGATCAACAACAACGTAGCGCTCGGCTTCGATGATTCCGGCCGCGATGTCGTCGTGTTCGGCAAGGGCGTCGGCTTCAAGCACATGCTATACGACATCACCCCCACCGACGAAGTGCAGCGTATCTTTTTCGATGTGAGCAGAGGCATGGCAGGCACGCTTGCCGGGCTTTCCGACAATGTGCTTCTGGCTGCCTCCGATATCGTCGATCTTGCAAAGATGGAGCTTGAGTGCAAGCTCAACCCCAATCTCGTCGTGACCCTTGCAGACCATATCCAGTTTGCCATCGAGCGCCGCCGCGAAGGCATCGATGTCCAGAATCCGCTCCAGAACGAGGTGGCATTCGTCTACCCGAACGAGCTCAGGATCGGACGCACCGGTGTCGCTATGGTCAATGTCCGCGTCGAGGATGCAGACCTGCCGGAGAGCGAGGCCTGCTCGATTGCCCTGCATATCGTGAACGGCGAGATGGGCGGGGCGGGAGACACCTCGAGCATCGACCTGGTGATGGAGACCGCCCGCATCATGAAAGAGGTCACCAAGATCATCGAGAGCGAGCTCGGCGTCACGCTCGATCGCCGCTCCTATGCCTACAACCGCTTCGTCGGCCATTTCCGCTACCTTGTGGCCCGCCTCTCGCACGGCGAGAGCGAACAGAGCAAGAACAGCTCGCTGTTCGAACAGGCGGCGGAGGATTTCCCGGATATCTACAGCTGTGTCGAGAAGATACAGCAATACCTTGCTGATACCTACGGATGGAGCTGCTCGAATGAGGAGCTGCTCTATCTGATGATGCATGTGAACCGTCTCGTGACGGCTCGCTAGCCGCATATCCGGACGTGGGAGGACGCGTCCTGATAGAGCCCTATGGGGGAAGCCAAAGGTCTTAAGGAGGAACCAATGGCAGAAGGAAAGTACGACTATCTGGCCGAACAGATCCTGGAGAACGTAGGAGGGAAGGACAACATCCGCTCTGTCGCGCACTGCATCACGCGCTTGCGCCTCAAGCTCAAGGATGTGGACAAGGCCCAGACCGATGTCATCGAGAAGCTTCCGGGCGTCATCAAGGTCATGAATGCCAACGGCCAGTACCAGGTCGTCCTCGGCAACAAGGTCGAGGATGTCTACGATGCATTCCTCAAGATCTCGGGCCTGACCGGCGCCGGCGAAGTCGCTGTCGACGACGATGGGGAAGGCGAAGAGAAGACGGTCCTGTCAGTGATTGTCGACCTGATCTCCGGCATCTTCGCGCCGATGCTCGGCACCTTCGCCGCTGCCGGCATCATGAAGGGCATCCTTGCCTGCTGCACGGCCTTCGCCCCGGCCTTTGCGACCTCGGGTGCCTATACGCTGCTCTATACCGTGGCTGACGGCATGTTCTACTTCCTGCCGGTCGTCCTTGGCTACACGGCCGCCAAGAAGTTCAAGATGAACGAGTTCAATGGCCTTGCCATCGCCTTCGCGCTCGTCTATCCGACGATGGTCGCGCTCACGAAGGGCGAGATCCTGGGTTCGGTCGACCTCGGCGTCTTCGGTACCTTCTCCTGGTACGCCACCTTCTTCGGCCTGCCAATCATCATGCCGGCCTCTGGCTACACGTCGTCGGTCATCCCGATCCTTCTGATGGTCTGGTTCGGCTCTGTGGTCGAGCACTGGGTCAAGAAGTGGATGCCTGCCTCCCTCAAGATGTTCTTCACGCCGCTCATCGTCGTCACCGTCTCGGTCGTCGCAGGCTATCTGGTGATTGGCCCGGTCGCTACCCTGCTCACGAACCTGCTCTCCGCCTTCTTCCAGCTGATCTTCGGCCTTCCGGTCGTCGGCTCGATTGTCGGCTGCGTTGTGGTCTCCGCCTTCTGGATGGTCCTTGTCATCTTCGGCTTCCACTGGTCGCTCGTGCCTATCGCCCTGGTCAACCTCACGACGCTCGGCCATGACTTCATCCTTGCTTCCGTGATCGGCCACTCCTTCTCGCTCGGCGCCGTCGTCTTTGCGATGTATCTCAAGAACAGGGACGAGAACTTCCGCGAGATCGCGCTTCCTGCCATGATCTCTGCCTTCTTCTTCGGCGTTACCGAGCCGGCTATCTACGGCGTCGCGCTTCCCGACAAGCGTGCCTTCGTGAATGCCTGCATCGGCTCTGCTGTGGGCGGCCTCATCATCGGCATCTCGGGTGCTGTCGTCTACATCTCCGGCGGCCTCGGCGTCTTCAACTGGCTCTCCTACATCGATCCTTCCGGCACCATGGGCGTGACCTACATGATCTGGGCCATCGTTGCCTCGGTTGCATCCGCGATCGTGGGATTTGCCCTCGAGTTTGCGTCCTACAAGCCCGAAGCTTCCAAGGCATAGCTTCGCAGGGCGTACGCGTTCATCATCTGATAGCTGAATCGGAGGGGTCTGGTCATCCAGGCCCCTCCTTTGGAAAGGGGAAGAGATGGCATTTCCGAAGAACTTTCTCTGGGGCGGCGCGACTGCAGCCAACCAGGTCGAGGGCGGCTACCTCGAGGGAGGCAAGGGCCTCAATGTCCCTGACATCATGACCGGCGGTACGGTCTCGACGCCACGCACGGTCACGCCGGCAGGCGTGAAGCCGGGCGTCTTCTATCCAAGCCACGAGGCAGTGGACTTCTACCACCACTACAAGGAAGACATCGCGCTCTTCGGCGAGATGGGCTTCAAGTGCTACCGTATGTCCATCAACTGGGCGCGACTCTTCCCGCGTGGCGACGAGGAGAAGCCCAATCCCGAAGGCGTCGCCTTCTACAAGAGCGTCTTTGAAGAGTGCCGAAAGCACGGCATCGAGCCCATGGTGACGCTGTCGCACTATGAGCTGCCGCTTGCCCTTTCCCATGAGTACGGCGGCTGGTCGAACAGGAAGCTCACCGATTTCTTCGTGAACTATGCGAAGACCTGCTTCACCGAGTACAAGGGCCTTGTGCGCTACTGGCTCACGTTCAACGAGATCAACTGCGCGATGATGGGCGGCTTCGGCAACATCATGGGACTCGGCATCCTTCCTGATCATGACTGGGACGTGAACTTCGCCGACTGTCCGTGGGACGATCCGCAGAAGCGCTACGAGGGCCTCCACAACCAGTTCGTGGCATCCGCGAAGGCCGTGCTCGCAGCGCATGAGATCGATCCTGAGAACAAGGTCGGCTGCATGATCGCAGGCAGTGCGAACTATGCCTATACCTGCAATCCGGACGATGTGCTCGCGGCGCACGATGCGATGGACAGGAGCAACTTCTACTGCGGCGATGTCCAGGTGAGGGGCAGCTATCCCTGCTGGGCACCGGAGCTCTGGAAGAAGGAAGGGGTCGATCTTTTTGATCTTGCCCTAAAGGACGCCGACATCCTGAAGGCGGGCACGGTCGACTTCTACGCCTTCAGCTACTACATGAGCTCCACGACCTCGACGGAGAAGACGGCCAGGGAGGGCGGCAACATCTTCGGCGGCGCCGGCAACCCCTACCTCAAGAAGTCCGACTGGGGCTGGGCCATCGATCCGGAGGGTCTGCGCTACTATCTCGAGTGCGTCTATGACCGCTACCAGGTACCGCTCATGATTGTCGAGAACGGCCTCGGCGCCGTCGACAAGGTGGAGCCGGATGGCTCCATCCACGATACGTACCGCATCGACTATCTCAGGACCCACATCCAGGAGATGGAGAAGGCCATCGAGCACGGCGTCGACCTCATGGGCTACACGATGTGGGGCTGCATCGACCTGGTGAGCGCCTCGACCGGCGAGATGAAGAAGCGCTATGGCTTCATCTATGTGGACAAGGACAACGAGGGGAAGGGCACGCTTGCGCGCTCCCGCAAGGATTCCTTCTTCTGGTACAAGAAGGTCATCGCAACGAATGGAAATGACTTAAACTAGGAGTGCCTTCGGCAAGAGGCGCTGCAGCCTGCGGCGCATATGCGATACAAGGGAGTGCATCATGGGATTCTTCGACAAGTTCAAGAAGGCGGCAAAGCCCGCCAAGCCTGAAGCGCTGGGCGTCTCTGCGCCTGCAGGCACCGTTCTTGCTCCGGTCACCGGCAAGGCCGTCAAGCTCGAGGATGTGTCCGACCCGGTCTTCAGCTCCGGCGCTATGGGCAAGGGCTGCGGCATCGAGCCTGAGGGCGAGTGCGTCTATGCACCGGTCTCCGGCACCCTTACGGCAGCAGGTGCCCCGAACTACCATGCTCTTGGCATCCAGGGCGATGACGGAGCAGAGGTCCTCATCCATGTCGGCGTCGACACGGTCGAGATGAAGGGCGAGGGCTTCAAGGTCTACGGCGAGAAGGGCGCTCATGTGAAGGCAGGCGAGCCCCTGCTTTCCTTCTCCAAGGACAAGATCAAGGCTGCTGGCCATGACACTGTCGTTATCATGGCTCTCACGAACACCGACGATCTTGCTTCCGTCGAGTTCACGCACGAGGGTCCGGTCAAGGCAGGCGAGCCGGTCATCAGCTTCAAGAAGTAGGCTGCTGACGCTATCGCGTTGAAGCATGGGAGGCGCTCCATCTCGAGGATGGGGCGCCTCTTCGTGTTTGAAAAAAGACAAGCCACGGATGGCCGCTGTCCCATTCCTCATCTCCGAAAAATGCATCTGCTGACCCATAAATGGGGTATAGGGATGCTTCAGCGAAAAGAACAAATGTTCTATTATAGAGAGGCCTGCAAGATGATACCGAATATGACACCATTCTAGGGAAGGAAGGACCATATAAAAATGGGATAAGCTGCTGAAACGTGTGCAGGCTCTTTCCGGCAATTTGAGGTTTGAGGAGCTGTGCAAGGTGCTGGAAAACTGCGGATATGAAATGTCTCGACCGTCAGGTGGAAGCAGCCACTGCATGTTCCGAAAGCCCGGCAGGAATCCCATCACGATACCGCGTCATGTCCCCCATCAAGATACAGAGAACTTGTCCGCGAAGCAGTCGAGGAGGCAGGCCGTGAAGAAGATTGATTACTATTTGAATCTGCCCTACAGGCTGGAGATCGTTCCCGACCCCGATGAAGGGGGATTTGCAGCGCGCTATCCTGAACTTCCGGGATGCATCACATGCGGCAACACGTTGGACGAGGTTGTACAGAATGCTGCTGATGCAAAACGTGCTTGGCTCGAGGCTGCGCTGGAAGAGGGTGTGGATATAGCTGAGCCGAAGACGGATGAGAGCTATTCTGGCCAGTTCAAGCTCCGCCTCCCGAAGAGCCTCCACCGCTCTCTTGCCGAACACGCAAAGGCTGAAGGTGTCAGCATGAATCAATACTGCCTCTATCTCCTTTCCAAGAACGATGGAGCGGAGTCAAGTCGCTTCGACCGGAAGAGCATTGTGGCGGAGTAGTCTCTTGCGACAGCCTTGCGCGGTCATGACAGTGCGTGTCAATTCAAAGGCAGGGCCTGCAGCGATGTGGCTGCAGGCCCTGCCCAGTTCTTTGTGGCTACGCGCCTTAGTGATGGAAGAGGCGCATGTGCGTGAAGCACATGGCAATGCCGTACTTGTCGGCGGTCTCGATCACGTTGTCGTCGCGGATGGAGCCGCCAGGCTCGACGATGTAGGAGACGCCTGACTTGTGGGCGCGCTCGACGTTGTCGCCGAAGGGGAAGAAGGCGTCGGAGCCAAGCGTCACGCCGGTCTGCGTGGCAATCCAGGCCGCCTTCTCCTCGCGGGTCAGGACCTCAGGCTTCTCGGCGAACCACTTCTGCCATTCGCCGTCGCGCAGGACATCGTCGTGCTCGTCGGAGATGTAGACATCGATCGTGTTGTCGCGGTTCGGACGGCGGATACCGTCTGCGAACTTGAGGCCGAGCACCTTCGGGTGCTGGCGCAGATACCAGGTATCGGCCTTGTTGCCGGCAAGGCGCGTGCAATGGACACGGCTCTGCTGGCCAGCGCCGACGCCGATGGCCTGGCCATCCTTCACGTAGCAGACGGAGTTCGACTGCGTGTATTTGAGCGTGATGAGGGAGATGACCATGTCACGCTTGGCCTCATCGGGAATATTCTTGTTCTTCGTCACGACCTCGTTCAGAAGGTCGGTCGAGATCTCGTAGTTGTTGTGGCCCTGCTCGAAGGTGATGCCGAAGACATCCTTCTGCTCGACCGGTGCACACTCGTAGTTCGGATCGATCTGGACGACGTTGTACTTGCCGCCCTTCTTGGAGCGCAGGATCTCGAGCGCCTCGTCCGTATAGCCCGGAGCGATGATGCCGTCGCTCACCTCATGCTTGAGGTACTGTGCGGTGCGCTTGTCGCAGATATCGGAAAGTGCTGCCCAGTCTCCGTAGGAGCTCATGCGGTCGGCACCGCGGGCGCGTATATAGGCGCAGGCGATAGGGGTGAGCGGACCTTCATCGTCGACGAAATAGATCTGCTTCTCGATATCGGAGAGCGGCGTTCCCACAGCGGCGCCTGCCGGGCTCACGTGCTTGAAGGAGGCAGCGGACGGCATGCCGGTTGCACGCTTGAGCTCGCGGACCAGCTGCCAGGAATTCAGGGCATCGAGGAAGTTGATGTAGCCAGGCTTGCCGGAGAGCACGGTCACGGGCAGGTCGGAGCCATCCTTCATGAAGATGCGGGCAGGCTTCTGGTTGGGGTTGCAGCCATACTTGAGTTCCAGTGAGTTCATCGCTTACTCTCCTTCACGTGCATTGAACAGGCGTACCGTGCCTTCGACATTCGTGTAGAGGCTGACCTTGTTGTCCTTGTTGAGGGCTGCCCAGATCTCGTTAGGCTCGGGCATCGTGACCTTTATCGGCTCGCCAGCAAAGCTCGGAAGTGGATTGCCGTCTCCCTGGTAGGTGCTGATGAAATAGCCGGCACCCTCTTCGACGCCTTCATAGACGAAGAACTCGCGGCAGCACTCGTCGGCTTCCGTCTCTGCATGCTTCAGGATGGAGATTGCGAAGGAGCCATCCGGATGGAGGACAGAGGAGATGCGTGGCGTGAAGTTCGGGCTATCGGGCTCGAAGCGGCGCTTCAGGCAGCCGCGGAAGAAGTCCTTCTCTTCCACGATCGTGTCGGTCTGGTCGCCGTTCGTCACGACGAGGGCATCTCCCATCGTGCGGACAGGGTGGTAGATGATAAGCGAGGGATCTTCAAGCTTCGAAGGGTCGTATGCCTCGGTGCGGATGCCGTCATCGGTCGGGACGAAGATGCGGTTCCTGCTGTTTGCGGAACGTCCCATGATCCAGTAGTAGACACGCTTGTGTCCGACCACGATGCCGCGGCCTGGATAGGGATTGCCTTCGAGCAGTTCCAGAAGATCTTGCATGGTCTTCCTCTCTATTCGGCACAGCCCAAAGGAGGAAGGCACATGAGGGCCCGCGCTCCTTCACGAAGCTGCGCATGCCCAGACGGTCGGCGAATGTATGGCAACGCTGCTTCCCCGTGGTAGGCCCACGTTTTATCCGTCAGTCACAGCGCACGCTCTGTCCAGGACAGCAGCTGCTGCCCTGATGCATACGATAGCACGAGCAGGAGAGCTCGGATGGCCTGTTCGCCCGAGCTTGGAAAAGATGCATGAAGCCATGGGGGGTGCCGAAGGCAGGGCCGAGGTAAGGACTCTATGTCCAAACGGAGCAGATGCACCTCGGAAGAGAAGCTTCCTGCTACCCTTTCAGGGAATGCCGGGATGGACCTGGCAAGGACGGAATGGAGCAGGCGTGAGCAAGCGCATAGTGCTGGTAAACGATCTCTGCAGCTACGGGACCGTATCGCTGACGGCAATGGATGCAGTCCTTTCGCGCATGGGCTATGCGACGAGCCTCGTGCCGACGGCTCTCGTCTCGAGCACGTTCAACCGCGAGGAAGTGGCCGTGCTCGAAACCGGCTCCTATGTGCGCGATGCCTTTTCTGCTCTCGACCGGCTGGGAGTGGAATTTGCAGCCGTCGCCACGGGCTACATTGCCACCGAGGACGAAGCTCACTCCATTGCCGACTTCTGCCGCAAGAAGGCAGAGGAAGGTGCGGCCATCTTCGTCGATCCTATCATGGGAGACAACGGTTCCCTCTACCACGGCGTCGATTCTGGAAGCGTCGAGCGTATGAGGAAGCTTGTCGCACTGTCCGACTATGCTGTGCCCAACGCGACAGAGGCCTGCCTTCTTGCCGGCATGGATCCCTCGAAAGAGGAGCTGACAGAGAAGGAAGCGGAAGAGCTCGTGGCACGCCTGAGAGAGCTTGATGCTGGGTCTCTTGCTATCACGAGCTGCCGCGTGGAAGGCGCGGACTGCGTGCTCGGATACGACAGGCAGCAGGACAGAATCTTCCGTCTTGCGATCGACTATATCCCCTGCTACTTTGCCGGCACCGGCGACATCTTCTCTTCTGTCATGCTCGGCAAGGTCCTCTATGGCACGCCTTTCGAGGAAGCGGTGCGCACTGCGATGGACCTTGTGCGTACGCTCATCTGGCGTCACAAGGACCAGGAGGATGTATTCCTGGGCCTTCCGCTCGAAGAGGAGAACGAGCTTCTCGGCAGCCTGACATAGAGGCAATTCCAGGACATGCCGGCTGCGCGCATTGCATCAAAAAGAAAAGCATGAAGAACGGCAGGCATATTCCAGAACCATGCAAGAGGGCTCCGCACCACGATGGGCTGCCCTTCTCGGAACGCAGGCTTCTGTGCCAGGTTCTGTGGTGCAGTTCATGAGGTGCGGAGTCCCCAGCTGTTTCGGCGGAAGATATGCTCAGTCGTTTCCGAAGCGGCCGCCCGTTGTCGGATAGCCGTAGATCGAGCCGTCCTTGATCTGGATCTCGTCCTCCCAGGGCAGATGATACTTGCCTGCTGCGAGGTCCTTGATATAGGTGAGGCCGCAATCGCTCTCGCCGCCTGGCTTTGCGACATAGCCGCGGTGGCCGAGGTTGTAGATGTTGTTCTCGAGACCCCAGGTACGGCGGGCATTGTCTGCGAGTTCGGGGTAGATCTCGCCCGTCACGATTTCCCAGGGATTGCGCTGCCCCTGGACGAGCGTCGTGCCGTCGAAGTTGCAGATCTGGCCCTCGCCGAAGTAGTAGAACGTGTTGTCGTAGCCTGCGAGGTTCACCGAGACCGTGTACATGAGGTTCTGCCAGGCATTCGAGCGGTTGGTCAGAATCCACTGGTCATTGACCTGCGTGCTGTAGCCGGAGATGCGGATATAGACATTGCAGCCCTTGTAGGCAGCTTCGCGGGCAAGCTCGGGAATCATCCCGTCATGGCAGATGCATACGGAAAGCTTCGAGCCGCCAGGACCTTCGCAGACCGGCATGCCGAGGTCTCCTGGATACCAGGGCTCGATGGGGTTCCAGGGGAAGAGCTTGCGGTATTTGAGGATGATGTTGCCCGAAGGATCGATGATGATTGCGGTGTTGTAGGGATTCTTGTTCGGGTCGGGATTGCGCTCCATGATGGAGAAGACGCCGTAGACGCCGGCCTCCTGGCAGGCTTTCGAGAAGGCGTCGGTCTCCGGTCCAGGAATATCGCAGAGGAATTCGTCGGTCAGCCACTTGGAGGTATTCAGCCCCTGCGTGCTGTACTCAGGGAACACGATGAGCTCGACACCCGGATAGCCAGCCTTGGTGGCATGGACCGTGCGCACGATGCTTGCGACCTGGCGGTCGATATCTTCCCGGCTGTTGACGACCGGGGCCGGGAACTGGACTGCTGCGACAAGAAATCCGAGCTTTGGCTTGCTCATGCTGCCGATAGATCCCATACATTCCTCCGTCCATAGCCCAAACCTGCCACTCGATGCCAGCACTGACATTATATGCAATAAAATGCATATATTTGGAAGCTGCCGCTGGAGGAGAGAGCTGTCGTACCAGCAGTGGGCCTGTCATTGCCTGCGTCGAATACACTTGAAATCGTAGAGCTGAAGTGGTTTGAAAGCAATGAGGAAGACAGGGATATCTGAGTGTTTACGGGAATAGGCAGAATCGGAAAAGCCATTGCTACAGATCTGAAATATGTGTAACAACTGAATAATTATTCATTCTGAGCCCCAGGTACAGCCGGAGCTCTCGGAGGACCGGATGCGGCTAGGGAAGGGGCATGGCAGAATGCCGGCTGCATCCGTCAGAGGATGCAGCCGCTGCTTCAGAGCGCAAGGAACATCTCATGCACGGCCAGGCTCTCTTCGAGCTCGGGATGGAAGGCAAGGCCAAGCTGGGCTCCCTGCCTGACGGCGACAATGCGGCCATCCACCTTGGCCAGGACTTCCACCTCGGGGCCTGCTTTCTTGATGTAAGGCGCCCGTATGAAGGTCATGCCGATCTTTCCCAGTCCCTTGAACTCGGCTTCGGTCCGGAAGCTTCCGAGCTGGCGTCCGTAGGCATTGCGCTGGACTGTGGCATCGAGCGTGCCGAAGTGGCTCTCGGGGCGCGCGGCGCTCCGGTCTGTGCCATCCTCCACGTCGTCCTCGATGTTTCTGGCCAGAAGGATGAGGCCTGCACAGGTTGCAAGAACGGGCATGCCGTCCTCGATGCGCTCGCGGAGAGGGTCCAAGAGCCCCTCCTTCCTGAGGAGCCTTCCCTGCACCGTGGATTCTCCTCCCGGCAGGATCAGACGGTCGAAGTGACGCTTGAGGTCTGCCTCCTCGCGGATCTCGAAGAAGGGCTCTCCCAGCTCTTCGAGCTTCTGCTCGTGCTCTATGAAGGCGCCCTGGAGCGCCAGCACTGCTGTCCCCATCACTTGCCCCGCTCTGCCATGAGAAGGTCGATCTCGTCCTTGTTGATGCCGACCATGGCCTCGCCGAGGTCGCGGGAAAGATAGGCAAGCTTCTCGGGGTCCTGCCAGGCTGTGACGGCGCCGACGATAGCAGCTGCATGCTTGGCGGGGTTTCCGCTCTTGAAGATGCCAGAACCAACGAAGACGCCTTCTGCGCCGAGCTCCATCATGAGGGCAGCATCGGCTGGCGTGGCGACGCCTCCTGCGGCGAAGTTCACGACGGGGAGCTTTCCTGCATCATGCACGCCCTTCGCAAGCTCGTAGGGCACCTCGAGCTGCTTGGCGGCCTCGAAGAGCTCGTCTTCCCGAAGGGCTTGAAGCTCACGGATCTCCTTCTGCATCTGGCGCATGTGGTGCACAGCCTGCACGACATCTCCTGTGCCTGGCTCGCCTTTCGTACGGATCATCGAGGCGCCTTCCTGGATACGGCGGAGTGCTTCTCCCAGGTTCTTGGCGCCGCAGACAAAGGGCACCGCGAACTTCGTCTTGTCGATGTGGTAGATGTCATCAGCAGGCGAGAGCACTTCGGACTCGTCGATGTAGTCGATATCGATGGCCTGAAGGATACGTGCCTCTGCGATATGCCCGATTCGGCATTTTGCCATGACCGGGATGCTTACGGCCTTCTGGATGCCTTCGATCATCGCAGGGTCGCTCATGCGGGAGACGCCTCCTGCAGCCCTGATGTCTGCCGGTATCCTCTCCAGCGCCATGACTGCGCACGCCCCTGCATCCTCGGCGATTCTGGCCTGCTCGGGCGTCGTGACGTCCATGATGACACCACCCTTGAGCATCTGCGCAAGCTCGCGGTTGAGCTTTGCGCGCTCCGGTCCTGCTTCCTGGCCCTTTGCTCCCATCGTCCATCCTTTCTGCTGCCTTCTGTGCATGCGGGCGAGGATAGGGGATAGCTGGTTCTGTGTTTAGAGCCAGAAGACATATAATTGGCAGGATCAGAACAAGGCCAGATCATGCAGATAGATAGGACCAGCAGATGCTCTCTCTCGATCTCGCAGACCGTGGCACGCTCTCGCGCTCCGAATATCTCTACCGGACCATCCGCGATGCAATCGTGGCAGGAGAGCTTGCCCCGGAAGAGAAGCTGACTTCCAAGAGGAAGCTTGCAGACGAGCTTGGCTGCTCCCTCATCACCGTGGAGTCAGCCCTCTCCCAGCTCGTGGCAGAAGGCTACATCGAGGCACGTCCCCGTCGCGGCTACTATGTCGAGCGGCTGGGAAAGCTTCCGGAGGCTACGGCACAGGCACTGCCCAAGGCAGAGGTGAAGACTCTCCCAGAGGGGGAGCAGCTCCGCATCGATACATCGCATCTGCCAGCACGTCCCGACAGAAGCGCACTGCTCCTCTGGGAGAGGAGCCTTCGGCATGTCCTTTCGGCAGAAGACCTCGACGAGGCATTCTCTTCGCTCACGCCACAGGGATTGCCGAGGCTCCAGCAGGCGATAGCCACGCATCTCGCTCAGACGCGCGGCATGAGGGTGGAGGCAGACCAGATTGTCGTGGCAGCAGGCGCCCAGGTGCTCTACCAGCTTGTGGCGCAGCTCCTGCCGGCAGGCTCCCTCTGTGCCGTGGAAGACCCGGGATTCCCGCGCATTGCAAGGACCTATGAGGCAGAAGGGAAGAGGGCGGTGCCGGTCCCGCTCGATGCAGAGGGCATCGCAATGGAAGGAATCAGGAGCAAGGATGTGCAGCTCGTGCACGCGATGCCGTCGCACCAGTTCCCGACCGGCCGTGTCATGAGCATCTCCCGGCGCTATGAGCTTCTGGGCTGGGCTGCGGAGGTGCCTGGCCGCCTCATTGTCGAGGATGATTATGACTGCGAGTTCAGGCTCGCAGGAAGGCCCATTCCTGCTCTTGCAAGCATCGACGCGACGGGTGCTGTCATCTATATCGGCACGTTCTCGAAGAGCCTGGGTCCGGTCGTGCGTGCAGCCTATGCAGTGCTTCCGCCTGCAGCAGCGCGGCGCTACGAGGAGCTCCGGTCCTTTGCGGCAGGCACGCTCGGCACGATCGACCAGCTCGCACTGGCTACGATGCTCGAGGACGGAAGCTACGAGAGCCATGTCGCACGCTACCGGAGGCTCGTGAAGGAGCGTCGTGACCATCTTGCGGAGGCGCTTGCACGGGAGCTCGGGGAGAGCATGAAGCTCGAAGAGGCAGACTCCGGCCTCCATATGGTGCTTGCGCTCAGGCTTCAGCCCGCATGGTGCGGACGCGAACAGGAAGCAGAAGAGGCGCTTGTGGAAGCTGCCAGAAAGTGCGGCATAGGGCTTGCAGCGCTCTCCTCGTATGCACAGCTGCCGTATCGAGGAGACAGGTCTGCGCGCTTCGTCCTCCAGTACGAGCGGCTCGAAGATGGAGAGATGGAAGAGCTTGCCGCAAGTCTCGGCACGCTTGCGCGCAGGACAGGAGTCTGTGGCTGAGGGCTATTCCCACGTCTTCCAGACGTCGGGTGCATAGCCGACCGTAGCCTGGCGGCCGTTCCTCACAATCGGGAGCCTGATGACCTGCTGGTTCTCGAGGAGGACCCCTTCGAGCATCGCCTTCGGCGTGTGCTGCACAAGGGCCAGGGCATAGCCATCTTTGCAGGCGGGATCGATCAGGGCTTCGAGGCCGCCTGCGGCACGGGCGACGGATTCGAGCTCGCCCTTCGCGATGCCCTTCTCCTTCATATCGATGTACTGGAAGCGGATGCGGCGCTCCTTGAACCAGCGCTCTGCCTTCTTTGCGTCATTGCTCTTCTTCGTCCCGAAGATCTGGATGTTCATCGCGGCCTCCTCTGGAATATTGTTCCATCCATGGTAGGCGAAGGCGGGATGCGGTGGAAGGAGGGGCTGCTGCCGTGCTGGAAGGCTACCGGTTTTCGGGGTACACCTCCTAAAACATTCAAAAACAGTCACCGAAAATGAAGATTAGTGCTTGAAAATGACGGATTTTGGGTGCATACTGTCTTCAGCAACCAGGGAGAGGGATGAAAGATGCTCGCGACAGAACGCCAGGACCTCATATGCAAGCTCGTGGCGGAGCAGGGGAGCGTCACGACCCCTGAGCTCATGGCCGCGCTCGATGCATCAGAGTCGACGGTGCGCAGAGATCTCGATACCCTCATGCGCCAGCGCAAGGTCGTGCGCGTGCACGGTGGTGCCTGTGCGCCGAAGCGCCATATGGTCATCCAGGACTCGCCGGTTGCGCAGAAGCGCATGGTGAACCTCTCTGCGAAGGAGAGGATCGCCGCCTACGCTGCGACGCTCGTGAATCCGGAGGACTTCGTCTTCATAGATGCGGGATCCTCGACGATGATGCTTGTCGATTCGCTGACGGAGACCCATGCGACCTATGTCACGAACTCCCTTCCCCATGCCCAGGCGCTTCTGGCCAAAGGCATGAAGACGTATCTTCTGGGCGGCATGGTGAAGCCCGTCACGGAGGCAGTCGTCGGGGAGGACGCTATCGCCTCGCTCGAGCGCCTGCACTTCACGCTCGGCTTCTGGGGCACGAATGGCATCTCGCTTTCTGCTGGCTTCACGACGCCTGAGCTTTCCGAGGCCAAGGTCAAGGAAGTGAGCATCGCCCATACGCAGAGCCCCTATGTGCTTGCGGATGCGACGAAGTTCGACCAGGTCTCTCTCATCACGTTTGCAGCCTTCGACCAGGCTTCCATCATCACGGACCATCTCGATCCCGAGAGTGCCTATAGCAATGCGGAGAACATTGTGGACCTAGAGGAGGAGCGCCCATGATCTACACCGTCACCTTCAATCCGTCGATTGACTACATCGTGCGGATGCCCAGGCTCGTGCCTGGAGAGATCAACCGTGTCACCTATGAGGATGTCCTGCCGGGCGGCAAGGGCATCAACGTGAGCATCGTGCTCTCGAACCTCGGACACGCTTCCTGCGCGCTCGGCTTCGTTGCCGGCTTCACCGGACGCGAGATCGAGTCCCGCATGCAGGCCTACGGTGCGACGTGCGACTTCATCCAGGTGAAGGAAGGCATGAGCCGCATCAACATGAAGATCAAGGCCGAGGAGGAGACTGAGATCAACGGCATCGGCCCGAAGATCGAGGAGGCAGACATCGAGGCGCTCTATGCAAAGCTCGATGCCTTGAAGGCTGGCGACGTCCTGGTCATTGCAGGCTCTGTTCCTTCGATGCTTCCGTCCGATATGTACGAACGCATCATGGAGCGTCTCTCCGGCCGCGGCATCGAGATCGTCGTCGACGCTGAGCGCGACCTGCTCGTGAAGGTGCTCCAGTACCATCCCTTCCTCATCAAGCCGAACAACCACGAGCTCGGCGCCATCTTCGGCGTGGAGCTCGAGAAGAGGCCGGATGTCGTGCCGTATGCAAGGAAGCTCCAGGAGATGGGCGCCAGGAACGTCCTCATCTCCATGGCGGGAGAGGGAGCCGTTCTCGTGCCGGAGAAGGGCGACGTCGTCGAGAGCGCGGCGCCGAAGGGCACGGTCGTGAACTCCGTCGGTGCCGGCGACTCCATGGTCGCAGGCTTCATTGCAGGCTACGAGGAGAGCAAGGGCGACTACGCCACAGCCTTCCGCATGGGCGTCTGCACGGGATCTGCGAGCGCATTCTCGCCGAAGCTTGCAACGCGTCCTGAGGTCGAGGCACTGCTCAAGACCCTGTAGCCAGACCTGCCGGAAGGCAGCCGAGATAGGTAGAGCGTGCCGGCATCATTGCCGGCGCTTCAGGGGGCACTTCATGGTGCCCAGACAAGAGAGGGGAGCAACGTGAAGATCACTGACTTGCTCAAACCCGAGGGAATCAAGGTGGGCGCCACGGCGACAAGCCAGGATGACGCAATCAACCAGCTGATTGCCCTCCAGGATGCCTCAGGCAACATCAACGATACGGTTGCCTACAAGAAGGCCATCCTTGCCCGCGAGGCAGAGTTCTCGACGGCCGTGGGCGACGGCATCGCCATTCCTCATGCCAAGACCGCAGCCGTGAAGCGTCCGGGCCTGGCGGCGATGACGGTACCGGGCGGCGTGGACTGGAATGCACCGGACGATGCGCCGGCAGACCTCATGTTCATGATCGCAGCTCCGGAAGGCCAGAACAACGCGCACCTCGAGATGCTCGCCGAGCTCTCGAAGCTCCTGATGCACCAGGAGTTCGCAGACGCCCTGCGCGCTGCCAAGACGCCGGAAGAGTTCATGTCCGTGATCGACGACGCCGAGGCAAAGCGCGAGGCGGCAGATGCTGCCAAGGCCGCTCCTGAGGCAGTGGCAGCTGCAGGATACCCTGAGGTCCTCGCGATCACCGCCTGCCCGACCGGCATTGCCCACACCTACATGGCAGCCGAGAATCTGGAGAAGAAGGCCAAGGAGATGGGCATCACGCTCAAGGCCGAGACCCAGGGCTCTGCAGGCGCCAAGAACATCCTGACGGCTGACGAGATCGCCCACGCAAAGGGCATCATCATCGCTGCAGACAAGAACGTCGACCGTGCACGCTTTGGCGGCAAGCAGGTCCTCTCCACGAACGTCTCCGCCGGCATCAACGAGCCGGAGAAGCTCATCCAGACCATCCTCGACGGCAAGGCTCCCATCCAGGAAGGCACCTCGGTCTCCGCTTCCGAGACGTCGGGCGAGAAGGACTCCACCTGGCACGTGATCTACAAGCACCTGATGAACGGCGTCAGCCATATGCTCCCGTTCGTTATCGGCGGCGGCATCCTCACGGCCATCGCCTTCCTCGTCGACCAGCCAGGCCTCGGCACTGCCGCCTACGGCTCCTCGATCCCGGCGGCTGCGTTCTTCAAGACCATCGGCGGCGAAGCTTTCGGCATGATGCTGCCGATCCTTGCAGGCTTCATTGCCATGTCCATCGCTGACCGCCCGGGCCTTGCGCCGGGCTTTGTCGGCGGCCTCTTTGCCAAGACCGGCTACAGCCTTGCCTACATCACGCTCCTGAACTCCGACCCCAAGGCGGCAGCGGCTTCGTGCATCTCCGGCGGCTTCATCGCAGCGCTCTTTGCCGGCTTTGCGGCAGGATACATCGTCCTCGGTATCGAGAAGCTCTGCGACCATATGCCCGACTCGCTTGAAGGCATCAAGCCGATGCTCATCTATCCTCTGCTCGGCACGCTTGCAATCGGTGCGGTCATGTTCGTCCTGAACCCGCTCTTCGGCGCCATCAACACCGGCCTCAACAACTGGCTGAACGGCATGGGCACGACGAACATCGTCCTTCTCGGCGCTGTTGTCGGCGGCATGATGTCGATCGATATGGGTGGCCCGTTCAACAAGGCAGCTTACGTCTTCGGCACTGGGGCTCTCGCGGCTGGCACGACCTCGGGTCAGATCATCATGGCTTCTGTCATGGTCGGCGGCATGGTTCCTCCTCTCGCTATCGCTCTCTCCACGACCTTCTTCAAGAACAAGTGGTCCAAGGCCGATCGTGACGCCGGCATCGTGAACTACATCATGGGCCTTTCCTTCATCACCGAAGGCGCCATTCCGTTTGCAGCAGCAGACCCCGGCCACGTGCTTCCGTCCTGCATCATCGGCTCTGCCATTGCAGGCGCCCTCTCCGCAGCCTTCGGCTGCACGAGCCCCGCTCCTCACGGCGGTGCCTGGGTCATTGCCGTCATCGGCAACCCGGTCGGCTACCTCGTCGCCCTCGTCGCTGGCTCCATCATTGCCTGCCTCATCCTCTCCCTCTGGAAGAAGTCCTACCAGCAGGAGGCCTAAAGGTCCAAGGCACATATCCGCTCCATCAGGGAAGCAGCTCTTCGGGGCTGCTTCCCTTTTTGCAATACAGGCAATGGGGAATACTGGTCACAGAGACAAGGAGGAGCCATGGGATTTGTCTGGCCGTGGAAGCGGCAGAAGAAGGTCAATCAGGTGCCGGACGAGATGGCGGCAGCGGCACATGCGGCATCTCTTGCAGAAGGCACGGATGCAGAGGGTCCGAAGAGGCGCCTCGAGCTTCGCTATTCCGGCAAGGTGCAGGCGGTGGGCTTCCGCTTCCAGGCACAGGTGCTTGCGCAGTCTGTGGGCGTCACGGGCTGGGTCAAGAACCTCGACGACGGAGACGTGCTCCTCGAGGCCGAGGGGACGGCGGCGCAGCTTTCTGCCTACAAGAAAGGGATAGAGGACCTTTCGCAGAGCCGCAATACCTGGATCGATGCCAGGCTCGTCTCGGAGCGGGAGGTGCCCTGCGTGCACGACACCAAGTTCCGCGTACAATACTAGGGACTTAAGAATGCTGGGATAGCATATTCCTCTTCAGAAAGGCAGCTCATGATCAAGGAACTCGTGAAGGACGAAGCCATCCTCTCCAAGCCCTGCGAGAAGGCAACAGCAGAGGATGCAGCGCTCGCACAGGATCTCGTGGATACCCTCGATTCGCTCGAGGATGCATCCTGCCTCGCAGCAAACCAGATCGGCGTCTCGAAGGCCGTCTGCGCACTGACGGATGACAACGGGCACGACTATGTGTTCTACAATCCGAAGCTCCTCTTCGGCATCCGTCCCTACAAGACCGAGGAAGGCTGCCTCACGAAGGATGCGGTCTCGAAGGTCACGCGCTACCAGAAGATCCGTGTGAGCTACCAGGAGCTCAAGGACGGCAAGCTCGTCTCCGAGACCCGTGATTTTGTGGGCTGGTATGCGCAGATGATCCAGCACATGATCGACCACTGCCAGGGAAAGCTCGTCTAGAGAAACGCTTTTCGCGCCGTTTCGCAAGACGCGATAGAATTGTCCAGATCGAAGAATGGCCCATCAGCACGGCATCCGCACCGAAGCTCTGGCACAGGGAGGCATCATGCCCAGACAGGAACTCGTCACCTATTTCTCGGCTACTGGCACTACAGCCAAGCTGGCTGCCCGGATAGCTGGGATTCGTGGCTGCGAAGCGGTGCCCATCCTGCCGAAGGTGCCCTACAGCGTAGCCGACCTGAACTGGGGCGATACCGGATCTCGAAGCTCGCTCGAGATGGGCGACGATTCCTGCCGGCCTGAGCTCGAGCCCCTGGAGCGCAATCTTGCGGACTACGGCGTCATCTTCGTCGGCTATCCGATCTGGTGGGGACAGGAGCCCCGTGTCATCGATTCTTTCCTCGAGGGCAATGACTTCACGGGCAAGATCATCGTCCCCTTCGCGACGAGCGGCGGCTCAGATATGGGATCCAGCCCTGCCCGCATCCAGGCGCTGACACCGGGCTCGACGGTACGTGGCGCACGTCTTCTTTCTGTGGCGTTTCCGGACGAGGTGCTTGAGCGCTGGCTCGGCGAGCTGCAGTTCGAATAGCGGTACGTCTGAAGTCCGATGCATGAAGATGCAGGAACGCCCGTCCGGCAGCTGGACCGGACGGGCGTTCCTGTCGAGGATCTCTTCCTGTAGCGCTCTTCCGCTCAGCAGCAGGAGGCTACGCAGCGGGGCGCCTCTGCCGTACATCTGAGCTCTCCGAAGAAGGAGGCAAGCATCCCTGCTTCTGCAGGATCGATCGAATAATGGCACCAGCGGCCTTCGCGGCGGCAGCTGACGAGCCCTGTCTGGCAGAGCACCTTCATGTGGTGCGAGAGCGTGGCCTGCGTGATATCGAGCTGCTCGAGGAGCTCGCAGGCACAGATCTCGCCTTCGTCTGCTATTGCCTGGACGATTGCGAGCCGGTTCTCGTCCGCGAGTGCCTTGAAGACAGCGAGCATCCTGGCATCCGCTGCAGCGCGCTGCTGGCAGAGCCGTCTGTTGAGCTCACGGAGATGCTCGGCTATCCTGTCAGCGCACTCCTCATAGCCTTCAGGGGCTCCGCCCATAGGGTCTTCGAGCTCCCAGTCTTCGCGGTGCGTGCAGGGAAGCGCAGGACAGCTGACGCCGCAGCCCATCGTGACAGCGATATCGGCCTTGCCGATGGCAGACAAGGGCTTCGGATGGAGGCCTTTGGCAGAGATGCCCCTCCTGGCAAGCTCTGCGGCAGCTCCCGGGTCTATCACAGGCGCCGGGTCGGTCCCGGCAGAGCAGGGCTCTGCCCACGCGGGCAGAATCTCGCGCGCAAGCGCTTCTGCCATCTGGCTCCTGCAGGCATTGTGCGTGCAGATGAAGGCAATCTTCACCGTGCGTCCGCCCTCTTTGGCCATGCAAGCCTCCTTTCGAACATGCGGGCAGCATTGACCAGCATGATCAGCGTCGGCACCTCGATCAAAGGACCGATGACGGCAGCGAACGCCTCCTCGGATCCAAGCCCGAAGGTGGCGGCGGCAACGGCAATCGCAAGCTCGAAGTTGTTGCCAGCGGCCGTGAAGGCGACCGATACACAGCGCTCATAGGAGAGGCCCTGGGCGTGGGCTGCGAAGAAGGAGCCGAAGAACATCGCTGCAAAGTAGATTATAAGCGGGATTGCAATGCTCATGTACGGTAAAGAAGCAAGCAACCGAAAACAATAGATAGACCGCCAGCACTACACTATTCCGAACCAAAGACCAAAAGATAAGCATTTTGAGAAAATCTAAACTTTTGGATTTTCCTACAATGCCGACTACGGCGGAATCCCTCCCACTCCTTATATATTTCTTTCTGTATACATTGAATTTGTATTTAGTAAAATGCAGACAACACCACGGATCGGCTTTTGGCTGGACAATTCCAACCAAACACCGCAGCAGACAGTAGAAACCATTCTGAACGTTAGGAAGCCGGTATGATTGTTACATATAAGGGGAAGAAAAAGGTTGATTTCACCTGTCATCCGTACACTCCGGGGGCAGGTCAGGATTCCTGCAGCTAGCCGAACGGATGCAGCTGCCTGTGCACGGCCTCCTTCCTGCCGGAACGGTGTGCAGATTCCG